>CANTGP010000034.1 GCA_947653315.1 uncultured Lachnospiraceae bacterium | reverse complement strand
ATTTTCTATTTCATTTTCTATTTCATTGTTCTCGTAATTTTCCAAAATCTCCTTAAGATAATCGCGGTACTGTCCGGCCACGGCGGCGGGGGAAAGGATTTTCACGTCCGCGCCAAGCCCGGTAAGCCATCCGAAAAACGGACGGCTTACCGCCACCGTGAACCTTGCGCGGAAGCGGGACTCCTCCGTTCCCGTTTCCGGTTCTGCCGTGCTTTGGCGGCGGTCGGTATTTTTTTCCATATGCTCCATACGCTCCACACGCCGGATATCGGTTTCCCTGCCGAAACGGTCCAAAACGATTCCCACCATCCGCTCCGGTATCTCCAGCATGACCACGGCTTCCTCACCGCCGAACATACCGAAGGTTTTGTTGGTATATGCCCCGATGTCAAACTTAAGAAAGCAGTCGCCCCCTTCCCTTGCAGTCCCTTCCTCCAGTTGTACCCCTCCGATTTTATCCACGCGGTAATGTTTGATTTTATCCGCCGTACCGTCATAAGCCACCAAATAGTAATTCTCGTCCTTACAGGTCAGCGCCCACGGGCTTATCCGGGACTTTACACCGTCCTTACGGGGCCTTAATTCCTTTCCCGGCGTCCATTCCATGTACTGGAACCGGATTTGGCAGTTTTCCTGGATTGCCCGGTGTATCTTGTCCACCGTGTAATAAATGCTTTCATTCTCCGTCTTAATCCGCCCTGCCACGTAAACCTGCCGGTTAAGCTGTTTCGCCCCGTGTTTTCCCGCCAACTGCCCGATTTTGTGGATCAGTTCACGGGATTTCTTAAGCGTTAAAAAACGGGAGGACTGCACCGCATCCACCAACAGCTTTAATTCCGGCAGCTCGAACCTGCGCCCTGCCAAATAATAGCCGCCTCCCGTTCTCGCTTTTACGTAAACGATATCATATCCAAACCGCTCCAACTGCTCCATATCGCTGTAAATGGATTTCCGTTCCGCCGTTATGCCATAGGTTCCAAGTTCCCGGATTAGTTCCTGCGTGGATATACAATGGTCCTCATCGGTATTTTCTTCCAGGATACGCACGATATACAACAATTTCAATTTTTGGTTCGCCGATTTCGCCATCCGAATTCCCTCCCGCTCCTTCCGCCTTTTTTCCGGAGACAATGGACCGGGCACCATGTTTCACCCTGCGTCCGGCTTTCCTCCCACCATCAAAAGGGTGTCCACATTCCATGAACACCCTGTCCCTTCTTGCCAACCACAGTTTTCCGTAATTATTGATTCACTTCAACGGTATCCGGCAGCACCGGTTTTCCCGTTCCGCCCGATTTCTTACTGTCCGAACTTTTGCACCATTTCGCACCGAGAATGCAGGCAACCACCACTAATGCCACAATCAATACGAATACCAGCAGATAAGATAAAAAGGAATTTAAGAACAAAACAATATTTGTCATGTCAATGACCCTCCGCTCTCCCATATTTTGACAGGAAACTCCTTCCCGACACTATATCTATCATACCACCCCGTCCACGGAATCGTCAAGTAGTCCGTCGCCATCCGCCGCACTTGTTGCCAAATAATCGCATCTTTCGTTCTGCGGATGTCCGTCATGCCCCTTTACCCATGTAAATACCACATGATGGGGTTCTTTGGCATGTAACAGCCGTTTCCATAAGTCAATGTTCTTCACGGGCTGGTTCCCGCTGGTCTTCCAGTTTTTTTTCAGCCATCCTTCCACCCAGTGTTTATTGAAGGCATCCGTTACATACTTGGAATCGGATATCACTTCCACTTCACAGGGTTTGGTCAGCGCCTCCAGCCCTACGATGACTGCCATCAGTTCCATCCGGTTATTCGTTGTTTTCTTATATCCTGCAGAATACTCCCTCTCATGCAGTGTCCCCTTCCCGTCCACATAATGCAGCACGGTTCCGTACCCTCCGGGACCGTCCGGATTCCCCCGTGCCGCGCCGTCCGTATAAATCGTCACTTTCATGTCAATCTTCCTTTCCCGTTTCCCCAGTTTCCCGTCCGCAAAAACTGTTCCGCCATCCGTTCCGCTTCCCGTATGATGCCTTCCTCGTATCCCATGACACCCAACAGTTTTATGGCGTTGCGCGTGGTCGCCCTGCCTTTTTTCAACCGGTAGTTAAAGACCACATCGTCCCCTTCCACTTCTTCCTCGAAATGGTAATTGGCATACCTGTCCTCCAAAAGATGGGTCAGCTCAATGTCATGGGTCGCCGCAAAGCAAAGCACGTTCCTGCCCGCAAGGCTCCTTAAAATCTGTGTGGAAGCGGCAATCCGTTCCACCGTGTTTGTTCCCCGCAGTACTTCGTCCACAAAACATAACACGGGATTTCCGCTGTCCGCGGAATGAATCAGAATCCGTTTTAAGGACTTAATTTCCACGATATAATAGCTGTCCCCTCCCGCCAGGTCATCCCGCAGCGTCATGGAGGACATAATCCGGTAAATACCTGCCCGGTACCGGTCCGCCAGACAGGTGTGAATGGTCTGGGCAAGGATGGCATTCAGGGCGACCGTTTTTAAAAACGTGGATTTCCCGGAAGCGTTGGAGCCGGTCAGCAGGACGCCCTGCTTTGCCATGATACTGTTTTTCACCGGATTCCCAATCAGGGGATGGTAGCCGTTTTCCAACGTAAGCCCCTTTCCTTCCCCGAATTCGGGCAGGCACCATGTTTCCAGGGAAGCGCGGTAACAGCCGATGGCGATAACCGCTTCCATGTATCCGGTAAGGGTAATCATCCGGTCGATGGACGCACTGTTTTTCTTTACTTCCGCTAACATCCGGTTAAATTTAATCAAATCCAAATGGAACACCATGCGCATATAATCAAGCAGGATTTCCAACGGATTCCCGGACGCCCCCATACGGGCGGGCGACATCAGAATATAGGAACCCGACCGGAATTTCCCCATTTTTTTACAACATGCCCCAAGCTCCTCCAATTCCTGTCCGAAAGCCGCCGCAGGGAGCTTTTCCATCTCCCCCACGTTCTTTAACAGGCGCAGGATATAACCGAAGCTGGTAATATACGGGTCGATTTCGTTTTTTGTCTTAAAATAAGCGATGATATTATGGCTGATAGCGGCCACCAAGAGTATTACCCCTGCCTGGACGGAGCCAAACAGCATAAAAAGGAAGGAGACGGCAAGCGCCAAATCCCCCAGGTAATGTTTCCCGCTGCTTCTTTCCCCCAGCCCTTCCAAATAATCCAGGTAATCATAAATGGAATACTTTCCGGTTTTTCCGATTTGGGCAAACAACGTTTGGTACTGTACCCTTTTTTCACTGTTTTGGGCAAAAAAACAGATTTGGCTTTCCAGCTTTTCCATACGGACCGTATCCTGTGCCGGCGTGCGCAGCAGATAATACAGGTATTCCTCGCCGGCGGCGGAATATGTGTGGTTCATCTGCTCAAATACCTGGTCCATACCTAAATCGTTCCAGGTAATATCGTCGATTTGGAATCCGTCCGCCTTGTGCGCCAGATAATAACGGGAAATCTTTTCCAATTCCTCCGGCTTGTATTCCTCCCGTTCCCGCAGCACCCCGTAATTCTCCCGCAGCCATTTGACAAAATTTGCCTGTTTCCTCCGTTCGTCATACAGCCCCTTTAACATAATTAATGCAATAATACCAAAAATAGTCAGTAACAGTACGATGTATTCCATGTCTTTCCCCGTTTCCGCAAAACGCTATACCGTAAACTTCTGTCCCGCTTCCCTGATGTCCGCAATCAGCCCCCCATATTTTGTTCCCATGGGAGTCTTTTTATACCGGTCTATGATGCCGTATTCCTCCCACATGTGCATGGGAAATACATGCGCCGCCTGTGCCTGCATAAGAAAATAATCCATTCCCCATCCATAAGCGCTTTCCAGTCTCGGATCCAAAGGTACGAAAGCGGCATCAAAGAAAAGTCCCCGGATGGCATCCATTTCCTTTTTGTAATCCCGCTCCATGTTTTCGTTAAAGGGAGCAGGTTCCCCTTCCCAATGCCACCAGTTTAAATCCCCCGCATGGTAAAACAGACGTCCCTGCACCCGCACCACGAAAGCAACCCCGGCATCGGTGGAACGCAGAGTACGGACCGTGAGTTCTTCGCTAAATTCCAGCGTTTTATTTTTCCCGACATTCGTTATGCGGCTTTTTACCGAAGCCGGTACCCCGTTGCGCTCCAAATACTTTTCACTTAGCTTAATATCGCTGCCAAGGAAAAAGTGTACCTGCCCGTACCGCTCCGCCAGCCCGAAAATTTCCATGTTAAAATGATCCTTATGTTTGTGGGATACAAACACATAAACCGGTTTTTCCTTTTCCCAAACGGGAAGCGTCCCCCTGTAATAATCAAACAGCAGGACGCATGTTTCCAGTTCCACCGAAAAACCGCTGTGGTATAAATACGTAATCTTCAAACATTTCCCTCCCAAACCGGAAACGTTTATCATAAAAAGATATATTTTAAGATAAACAGCACGGTCAGTACATACATCAGGATGCTGACTTTTTTCTCCTTTGCTTTACCGGTTACCAGGCACAGGAGCGTCCAGGAAATGACGCCGATGGCAATTCCTTCGGAAATGCTGTATGCCAAAGGCATGGCAATGATGCAGAGGAATGCCGGAATCGCATCCGTCATGTCGTTAAAGTCGATTTTGGCAACGGAACCCATCATATAAAAGCCGACGATAACCAGTGCCGGAGCCGTTGCGAAAGAAGGAATCGTTAAAAACAGCGGGGAGAAAACCAGCGCCAGCAGGAACAAAAGTCCCGTGGTAACTGCCGTCAGTCCCGTCCTGCCGCCCTCCGTTACGCCGGAAGCGCTTTCCACAAACGTGGTGGTGGTGGAAGTACCGAGCAATGCCCCGACGCTGGTAGCCACGGCATCCGCCATCAGCGCGCCCTTAATTTTCGGCAGTCTTCCGTTTTTATCCAGCATGTCCGCTTTGGAAGAAACACCGATTAACGTTCCCAATGTATCAAACAAATCCACAAACAGGAAGGAAAAAACGACAACGATAAAATCCAGTATATGAACCGCGGAGAAATCCGCCTGAAACACCTGCCCGAAAGTATTGCCAATCGCCGTAAAATCAAAGCTCACAATGGCATGGGGAATGGTGGAATACCATCCCGCATCCGGGTTCGGCACATAAAGCCCTGCCAGTTCGCAGAGGATACCGAGCACCCATGTGGCAAGGATGCCGAACAGGATACCGCCTTTCACCTTTAAAATCAAAAGAACCGCCGTAACCAAAACGCCAATCAGCGCCAGCAATGCGGTAATGCCAACCGTGGAAAATTCCGCTGCGGCGAATTTCTGGTAAGTCAACAGGGTGGAATCGTCATTCACGATAATTTTCGCGTTCTGCAGACCGATAAAAGCGATGAACAGTCCGATACCGACGCTGACCGCCGACT
Source organism: uncultured Lachnospiraceae bacterium (assembly GCA_947653315.1). GTDB lineage: Bacteria > Bacillota > Clostridia > Lachnospirales > Lachnospiraceae > Kineothrix. Next base: position 8,138 of record CANTGP010000034.1, on the reverse strand, counting down.
TTAACGTCATGGGAATGGCATTGAAAATTGCCTCCCGCACATTCGTAAGGGAAAGGACAATGAAAATCAAACCTTCCACAAACACCGCCAAAAGGGCGATCTGCCAAGAATATTCCATCTGCCCCACCACGGTAAAGGCAAAATATGCGTTTAAGCCCATACCCGGCGCCAGCGCAAACGGATAATTGGCAAACAGCGCCATTAACAGGGTACCGACAAAAGAAGCAAGCGCCGTGGCAATCAGCACCGCATTCTTATCCATTCCCGATGCGGACAGGATATTCGGATTTACCGCCAAAATATACGCCATCGTCATGAACGTCGTTACGCCCGCCATGATTTCGGTCTTCACATCGGTCCCGTGTTCCTTTAGTTTAAAAAACTTTTCCATCTTACCTACAACCTCCTATTTTAGCTATGATTTCATTTGCCTTGGCATAAATGTCTTCCGGCTCGTTCCCCACGTTGAATTTTCCGTCGCGGTAACGGATTTTTCCGTGGATCATGGTCATTTTCACATTCTGCTTGCTGCCGCTGTACACAACATTCTTGGCAATGTTATTTAAGGGCTGCATATTCGGCTGGTGCAAATCCAGCATGACAAGATCCGCCAGTTTTCCCGGCGCAAGCACATCCGCTTCCGTAAGCCCCATTGCCTTGGACCCGTTTACCGTAGCCATACGCAGCACTTCTGCCGCATCCACTGCGGACGCATCCTGCTCCCTTACTTTCGCCAGTCCGGTCACAAGGAACATCTCCCGGAACATGTCCAAACAATTATTGCTTGCCGGTCCGTCCGTGCCGATGGCTACATTCAGTCCTTTTCCCAAAAACTCCCGTACCGGCGCAATCCCGCTGGCGAGCTTTAAATTGGATGCCGGATTGGTAATGACGCTGACGTTTTTTTCCAGGAAAAGCTCCGTTTCCTCCGGTGTCAGCCATACACCGTGGTATACCCCGCCGCCGTAATCAAACATTCCCAGGGAATCCAGGAATTTGGCAGGCGTCATGCCGTGACGCTCCACACAGCCTTCCACTTCTCCCTTTGTTTCGGACAAATGGGTATACACCGGCGCTTTATAAGCGGCGGCAAGCGCGGCGACCCGCTCCATCAGCTCCGTGGAACAGGTATATTCCGCATGGAAGCCAAGCCGGAACGAAAGCAGCGGATCATTCCCGTTCAATTCCCCGTACCATTTCTCCAAAAGTTCCACGGACTGGCTGAAATTATTGACGGCTCCCGTCTGTACGCAGCGCATTCCCGTTTCGTTGCACGCCCTGCCCACGCTTTCCGGCGTCAGGTACATGTCAAATACGGCGGTAATGCCGCTGGTCAAATACTCCAAAACCGCCAGTTTCGTCAAATGGTAAATATCCTCCGCCGTCATTTTCGCCTCGACGGGGAACACCTGCTCGTTCAGCCACGACTGCAGCGGCAGATCATCCGCATAAGAGCGTAAAAGTGTCATGCCCGAATGGGTATGGGCATCTTTAAAGCCCGGAAGCAGCAAATTCCCCTGACAGTCGATTTCCTCGTCCCAAATGATGCAGGCCAAACCGCTTTCCTTAAAAATGCCTTCCTTATCCTTTCCGTCCCCCACATAGAAAATACGCTCGTCCTTTACCCACAGTTCCCCTTCCGATAAGGGCATGTCCTTTTCCATGGTTAAAATCCGGGCGTTATAAAAACGTATGTTCATCCTTAACCGCCTTCCCTTTTTTCTAATCCCTGTTTTTTTTGCAGGTTCGCCGCCCCGAAACCGTCCGGCAGAAGTTCTTCCAGTGTCCTTACATAATATTCTCCTGCCATATTGGCGATAATAACCGCAAAGTCATCCGGACGGCAGAATTCCGCCATGACCTGGCGGCAGACGCCGCAGGGCGCGGCATACTGTCCGCCGCTTTCCTCTCCCGCACCCATAACGGCAATCGCAAGGAAGGAACGCTCCCCCTCGCTCACCGCCTTAAAAAAAGCGGTGCGCTCGGCGCAGTTGCTCGGTCCGTAAGCGGCGTTTTCAATATTGCATCCGGTATAAACCTGCCCGTTTTCCGTAAGCAGCGCCGCGCCCACGTAAAAATGCGAATAAGGCGCATAGGCTTTTTCCCGCGCTTCCATTGCCTTTTTAATTAAGTTTCCCGCCGTTTCGCGATCTACCATGCCAAATCCTTTCTCCCAAGTGATTCCCGCCGATAACGGGTCAAATGGACTAAAATTTCTTCACCGCCTCCGCCACCAGTTTCGTAAACAAGGGAGCCGCCTTGTCCGCCGCCTCCTGCACCTCCGCGTGGGTAAGCGGCTGCTCCGTCATGCCCGCCGCCAGATTACACACACAGGAAATTCCGCAGATGCGCATTCCCATATGGTTCGCCGCAATGGCTTCCACCACCGTACTCATACCGACGGCATCCCCTCCGAGGGCGCGCACCATCCTTATTTCCGCCGGGGACTCAAAGGAAGGACCGGTAAACTGCACGTACACCCCTTCTTTTAAACCGATCCCGTTTTCCGCCGCCGTCTGCCGCAGGATATCCTGCAGTTTACGGTCGTACACCGTACTCATATCGGGGAAACGGGTTCCCAATTCATCGATGTTCGGTCCGATCAAAGGATTCGGGGCAAATACGGAGATATGGTCCGTAATCAGCATCAGATCCCCTGCCCGGAACCCGGTATTCACTCCGCCCGACGCATTGGTCAGGAACAAAACCTCCGCCCCCATCAACTTCATCAGCCTTGTGGGAAGCACCACATCGCCGATGGGATAGCCCTCATAATAATGGACCCTTCCTTTCATGCATACCACGGGTACTTCACCCACATAACCGAAAATAAACTTCCCCGCATGTCCCGGTACGGTGGACACGGGAAACTCCTCAATATCCGCATAGGAAAGCTCCGCCTCCACTTTGATGGTATCCGCAAAATCCCCAAGCCCCGAACCGAGCACGATTGCCACGCGCGGTTTAAAACTGATTTTCTTTTGGAAACTTTCATAACAACGCATTAACTTCCCGTAATCGCCATTCATGGATACACCCCCGTTCTTTTACCAAAATGCCATTTTCCCATCGGAACACGGTAAAAAGGCTGTCACCGCTTCCGCTTCTTCTAGATTGTACCATAGTTATTATTTTCTGACAATTATTATTCTTCCTATTCACTCTTAGATATGTGTTGGGAAGCGGCGCGGACGCACGGACGGGATTTTTTCGCGGGGCGGCGGCAGCAGGATTGCCTGTCCCGGTTTTCCGTGCACTTTTTCCGGCTGGGAGTTTCTAAGCAGAATGGCGTAGGTTTTCACAAGCTGCGGGCGCCCTCAAGCGGCATCCGTGCCGCCTCGGGCTGAAATGGGCATCCATGCCCATTTCCCCTTAGGTGTCTGCATTCTGCCAAGAAACTCCCAGCCGAAAAAAGTGCACGGAAAACCGGGAAGGGCAATCCCTCTGCCGCCGCCCCGTAAAGAACTCCCGCCCGTGCGTCCGCCACTTCCTAAGCCGTAACTTCCTCAAACTGGGAATTATAAAGCTCCGCATAAAACCCGTTCTTCGCCAACAGTTCCCCATGGTTTCCCTGCTCTATGATATCCCCGTCCTTCATGACCAGGATTAAATCCGCATCCCGTATCGTGGAAAGTCTGTGGGCGATGACGAAACTGGTCCTCCCTTTCATGAGGTTATTCATTGCCTTCTGAATCCTCGCTTCCGTCCTCGTATCCACGGAGCTGGTCGCCTCGTCCAGTATCAGAATCCGGTTATCGGCAAGAATGGCGCGGGCTATGGTTAAAAGCTGCCGCTGCCCCTGCGATACGTTGCTGGCATCCTCGTTCAGTTCCATTTGGTATCCGCCGGGAAGGGTCTGAATGAACCGGTGGGCATGTGCCGCCTTTGCCGCCTCGATGACCTCCTCGTCCGTGGCGTCCAGCCTGCCGTAACGGATATTCTCCATAATCGTCCCTTTAAACAGCCAGGTATCCTGAAGTACCATGCCGAATCCTTCCCGCAGTTCGCTCCGGTTAAATTCCCGTATGTCATGGCCGTCCAGCTCAATGCTTCCGCCGTTTACGTCATAAAAACGCATCAGCAGCTTCACCATCGTCGTTTTCCCCGCCCCGGTGGGTCCCACGATAGCCACCATCTGCCCCGGTTCCACTTCGCTGCAAAAATCATGGATGATCATTTTATCCGGCTTGTAGCCGAACCGCACATGGCGGAAACGGACACTGCCCTTTATTTTCTCCGGGCTGGCCGCATGGTCCACGTTTACGTCTTCCTCTTTTTCATCCAAAAACTCAAATACCCGCTCCGCAGCCGCCGCCATGGACTGGAGCATGTTGGACACCTGCGCCACCTGGGTGATGGGCTGGGTGAAGTTCTTGACATACTGGATAAACGCCTGGATATCCCCCACTTGGATGGTACCCTTTATGGCGAGCAGGCTTCCGCTGACCGCCACTGCCACATAACCTAAGTTTCCCACAAACATCATAATGGGCTGCATCATGCCGGAAAGGAACTGGGATTTCCAGGCGGACCGGTACAACACCGCATTGGTTTCGTTAAATTCCTCCAACGCCCGCTCCTCCCGGTTAAACGCCTTGACGATATTGTGGCCGCCGTAGACCTCCTCCACCTGCCCGTTAATTTTCCCAAGGTAATTCTGCTGCGCCACAAAATACTTTTGGGAAAATTTCACCACAAGCCCAATCAGTGTCCCGGAAACCGGAAGGATGATTAACGCAATCAGTGTCATGAGCGGACTGATGCTTAACATCATAACCAAAACGCCCACAATTGTCGTCACCGACGTAATGAGCTGCGTAATGCTTTGGTTTAAGCTCTGCCCCAGCGTATCCACGTCGTTGGTAATGCGGGAAAGCACTTCCCCAACGGTCCTTGACTCAAAATATTCCAACGGCATCCGGTTCGTTTTCTCCGAAATCTCCTTACGGAACCGGTAGCACATTTTTTGGGAAATACCCGTCATAATCATTCCCTGTAAAAATGAAAGGAAGGAACTTAAGGCGTAAATCCCCAAAAGAACCAGCAGTACCCTGCCGATTTTCCCAAAGTCAATGCCCCCTTTTCCAGCCACTTTCGCCATAAGTCCGTTAAACAGCTCCGTGGTCGCCTGACTTAAAACCTTAGGCCCGATAATGTTAAACGCCGTACCGCCCACCGCAAACACCATTACCGCAAGCAAAGCATAACGGTAAGCGCCCATATACTTTAATATTTTACGCAGGGTTCCCTTAAAATCCCGTGCCTTTTCCCCCGGCATCATGCCATGTCCAGGTCCGTGCGGTCCCCTGCGCGGCTGTCTGTTCTCTCCGCTCATGATACCCTGCCTCCTTCCAATTCTGCTTCCGACAACTGGGAGCGCGCAATTTCCCGGTAAGCGCTGCAGTGCTCCAGCAGTTCTTTATGGGTGCCGATACCCGCCACCTTTCCGTCGTCCAGTACGATAATCCGGTCCGCATGAAGAATCGTACTGATTCTCTGCGCCACGATTATCACCGTGGCATCCGCCAGTTTTTCGTGCAGCGCTTTTCTAAGTACCACATCGGTCTTGTAATCCAATGCGGAAAAGCTGTCGTCAAACAGGCAGATTTTCGGATGCCCTGCAATGGCCCGGGCGATGGAAAGCCGTTGTTTCTGCCCGCCGGACACATTGGTTCCGCCCTGTGCGATTTCGCTCTTAAACCGCTTCGGTTTGCTGTCGATAAATTCCATCGCCTGTGCAATCCGCGCCGCTTCCTCCATATCCCCGTCGGTGACGGAATCCCCGCCGAATTTTAAGTTGGACTCGATATCCCCCGAAAAAAGCACGCCTTTTTGCGGTACATATCCGAGCATTCCCCGCAGCTTGTGCTGGGACAGATCCCGGATATCCACACCGTCTATGGTAATGCGTCCCTGTGTTACGTCATAATAGCGGGGAACCAGCCGGATTAACGTAGACTTCCCGCAGCCCGTACTTCCGATTACCGCAGTGGTTTCCCCGGGGTTGGCGGTAAAATCAATATCTTCCAGCGCATTTTCATCCGCCCCCGGATATTTAAAGCTCACATGTTCAAAACGCAGTACCCCTTTTACCTGCTCCAGTTCCCCGTCTTTTACCTGTTCTTTATCATGAATGGTCACCTCGGTTGCCAGCACTTCCTCGATGCGTTCCGCCGCCACACCGGCACGGGGCAGCATAATGGAAATCATCGTTATCATTAAAAATGCCATGACAATCTGCATCGTATAAGTAATGAACGCCAGCATGTCGCCGACCTGCAGATTTCCCAAATCCACTCCTTTTGCCCCGAACCATACAATCATTACCGTTATGCCGTTCATAATTAACATCATCGCCGGCATCATGACGGTCATGACGCGGTTGGTGAACAACTGTGTTTTCATCAAATCCTTATTCGCCCCGTCAAACCGTTCTTCCTCAAATTTTTCCCTGCTGAATGCGCGGATAACCATAATCCCCGTTAAGATTTCCCTGGAAACAAGGTTTAACCGGTCCACAAGGCTCTGCATTACTTTAAACTTCGGCATGGCGACTGCCATTAAGCCTCCCACCAAAACCATAATGGCGATTACGGCTACCGCGATGATCCATCCCATCCCCGTCCTGGTATTTACGACTTTCAGCACACCGCCCACGCCCACGATGGGGGCATAGAGAACCATCCGCAGCAGCATCACGGATACCATCTGTATCTGCTGGATATCATTGGTGCTTCTGGTAATCAGCGAAGCGGTGGAAAAACGGTCCATCTCCGCATCGGAAAAGGACACCACCTTACGGAACAGGCTGCCCCTTAAATCACGCCCGATTTTTGCCGAAGTTCTCGCCGCCAAAAGCCCTGCCAGAATGGAAGCCGCCATCATCAGGACGGACAGTCCGAGCATACGGCCGCCCCTCTGCAAAAGATAGCGGGTCTGTACGGAGGAAATATCCATTCCCAGCGCTTCGTATTCCGCCTTTACGGACTGTACCGCCATTTGGGATACCATGGCTCCTCCCGTTTCCCCATAACGTTCCATAAAGGAATCCCGGTACCGCAGGAGTTCCCCTTCTTCCGCCGTACCGCCCTCCGGCGTCTGCATAAGCATCCCAAAATCGACGCCGCCCGGAGCGTCCGCCATGGCAAGCATTGCCATGGGAAGCTCCATGACCGCAGCCAGCGCTTCCCGGTCCGTATTTTTTCCAAGAACGTAAATGCCGTTTTCGTCCGCGGCATAAGCGGCAAGCAGGATTTCTTCCTCCTTAGCCGTCATAAGCATGCGCACGGCTTCCAACGTATCCCCACGCATCCTTTCCGGTATCCCGTATTCAATGCCGCCCTGCCCGATTCCCACGTCCACGATATCCGCCGTATACTGCGGCAGCGCAAGGTCACAGTATGCCTGAAGGACCAAAAGTGCCAGGATGGCGGCGACTGCCCCCTTGGATTTGCCCAAATACTTTAAAATCTTAAACATCTTCCTGCTCCAACTCCTTTTCCATAATATCTGCCAGCCTGTTCCACAGCCTGAGCAGTTCCTCCATATCCCGCTCCCCCATACGGAGCGTCACCCGCTCCATCAGTCCGCACAGCGCGGCTTCCGCCGCCGCTTTCGTTTCTTTCCCCTTTTCCGTCAGGGTAATATAGGTATTTCTTCTGTCCTCCTTATCAATGCCCCGCCCTATATAACCCTTTTCCTCCAGCGTCCCGACCATCCGCGATACCGCAGGGGACGATACCTTCAGCCTGGCTGCCAGCCCGGAAATACGGATTCCCCTGCCGGTATGTCCGTCCATGTACTCCTGGACTGCCGCAAGCAGCTCATACTCCCGCTTGGAAAGATCCGGCAGCAGACATTCCAGCCGCATTTTATGAAAGCGGTCCGTCGTTTTTAATACTTTTTCCTGTATTTCGCTGGTATCCATATTCTCCCTCTTATTTCCCGGCATCGGAATTGCTTAACATCGTTAACTATTTACCGTGTTATATATTACTCCCATTTTCTTCCCGTTGCAATTAAAAAAACATAAAAAAAGGATAAACACACAACAATTCAGCCTGAATGTTGTGTTGGGGGGGACGCCCGTGCGTGAGTTTTTTTAGTGGCCGGCAGCAACGGAACTTCCTGTCCCGGTT
>CANTGP010000033.1 GCA_947653315.1 uncultured Lachnospiraceae bacterium | reverse complement strand
CCCTTGGAAGTCCAAGCTCTTTTGCGAAAACTATAGCGCCTTTCAATTCCCCTTTTAATTCCCCCTTTAATTCCCCTTTTAATTCCCCCTCCAAGAACCCCTCCAGTCTGCTTTCTTCCCTCATTTCCTGTATTGCAAGACACATATCCACCAACTCCTTTCCCTCCGCAATCCGTATCTTTGAATTTGTTGCCACATTCATGATTTCAACTGCACTCCGTTCCACGTTTCTATATCTCGGTTCCGTTCGAATAACCTTATCCTCAATACTGCGGGAAAAGGTTCTTTGAAAAAAAGTACGCCACCATCTGTGCCCTTGAACTCCACTCCTGTGTCTGCAAAAGCCCCGCCACTTCCTCGCGGGTATAAAAGGCCGCTTCAATCCATTCGTTTTCCGAAGTATGGTCCTCGAATTCCCCTTCCGCCTCCACAAACACGATATGGGTCTTCGTATCGGAAATGGCAACCGCCGCATACGATGCCGGAAGGATATCGATAATTTTCTTCACGGAAAGTCCCGTCTCCTCATACAGTTCCCTCTTAATGCAGTCCAGAACCGTCTCGCCTTCTTCCATCATCCCTGCGCACAGATTATATACATTTTTATTGACCCCCATACGGAATTCCCGCAGCAAAAGCAGTTTCCCGTCATGGATGGCGGCGATGGACATTCCGCTGACTTTTTCCCCGATGTCTTCCACCCGTTCCAACTCTTTTCTGCTGACAATCTCGTATGTTTTCTCCCGCCCCGCCTTATTCAGGTATGTCAGTTCATAATTTTTCAAATATTTCCCGTCTTTTACTTTTTCCATCTTAATTAACCGCATTTCTCCCATCCTTTCCGGCGTCCTGCATACAGTTTTCCCTTTGGCCGGGGTACGTTTGCTCCCGGTATCCCAACTGTTCCTTAAGCGGCCTGCTCGTCTTCATCCTCGTAATTTCCACCAACCCCAAAGCCGTAATGTCCACAAGCTGCGTCTTTACGGTATCCTCCCGCAGCAGCCCGCCCAACCGCTGCATTAACGCATGGCGGTGTTCCTCTTTCGGCATATTGATAAAATCCACAATCACAATCCCGGACAGGTTCCGCAGAACCAACTGGTGCGCAATTTCTTCCGCCGCTTCCATATTGGTCAGGAAATGGTTATCCGCCGCTTCCTTTTTGGAAGCCACTTTTCCGGTATTCACGTCAATGACGGTCAGCGCCTCCGTAGGCTCTATCAGGAGATAGCCCCCGGATTTTAACCACACCTTCCGCTCCAGCGCTTCCTTTAACCGGCTTTCCACCGCATAGAGCTTGGAAAGCGGCAGCCTGTCATCCCGGTAAAGCCGGACAGGCGGCAGGCGGTATGACTGGTTTTCCTCCGTGAAAGCAAGGACTTCCCGGTAAATATCCCCATCGTCCGTCACGATTTCCTCACACCATCCGGTATGCAAATCCCGCAGTTTCCATAAATAGGCGGGGGGCTTTTGCATTAACACCGAATAACAGGTGCGGTGCATGCCGTTTTGCATGATTTCCGCAAGCCGCCCCGTCAAATCCCTGATTTCTTCGGCAAGGGGCGTCACGTCATCCGCCAGGTCCATGGCGTTTGTCCGTATGATAATACCGTATTCCCCGGCATATTCCGCTATGGGAAAAGGTGATTCCTTAAGCCCCGCACCGATTTTTTCTTTCGTTTCCGCCGATAATTTTGCGGAATATGCGATACCCGCCCTGCCCTTTGTCACCACACAGTATTTCCCGTCCAGGGATAGGGCACAGGTAACGGAAGGCGGTTTCGTCTTCACGGCTTCCTTATAAACCTGGACCACCACCTCGTCCCCGGCAACGAGTTTCCCGTCATATTTCCGGTTTAATAAAAGCGGCTCCCTGGCGTCCCGCAAATCCAGGAAACAATTCCTCCCCGCTTCGATTTCCACAAAAGCGGCATGGAGATTCTTCACCACGTTTTTTACCTTTGCAACATAAATGCTCCCGAGCAGGTTTTCCCCCTCCTGCGTATCCTGTGCATGGGCAGACTGCAAACGGCTGCCATGAAACAGCAGGGACAATATCTGCCCGTTCCTTCTTACAATCACATATTTTCTGTTTTCCATTCCTTTCCCTGCCCTCCGTCCTTCGTTTTCCCCAAATCCTGCCGGTTTCCGTATTCCTGCACGGTTTTATGCCCGGTCTGCCGATTTTTCCAAGCGTCCGTACGCGGCGGCACAAACCGTACGTTTCCCAACGGATAATTCCCGCTGCGGGTTGACTCTTTGTACGGTTCCGGGTTAAAAAGGCTCTCCCACGGCATCCAACGGTACCAATCGGGGATTTTCCGCCGTTCCCGCATTGGCATAAGTATCCTCTCTGGTAATGAGCAGGGCAAATTCCGGCAATTCTTCCCCGTATTCCCTGCAGAAGGCTTCCATAACCAAAGAAGGTTTGATATTGCCGGAACTGCTGGCATCCACAAACAGGCGCAGCACCGGAACGCCATTTTCATCCGTTTTTACGGACATGGAATAAATGCCAGGTTTCAAATCCAACTGCTGCTCGCTTTTTTTCGTTTTCTTCGTTACCATAATGGACGGTTTACCGTAAAATTCCATTGACCGTCCCACCCAGTCAAACCCGGGTTCATATCCCTGCCGGAAACGTACCGAATAATCCGCCGCCGCTACGCTTGCCATGGCATTTTTGGCATGGGCCCCCAGCATGGTAATGTTTAAAACTTCCATTCCGGGCACCATAACGCGGTTCAACCGCTCTTTCATATCCTCCGCCGTGGTATGGGATTGTACCGCAATATCAAAATATTCCCCGTTGCTCTCCAGCCCGACGCCAAGGGGCGCGGCAAACGACATCAGTTGGTGGGGACTGAAACCCTCCGAATAAGCGATATCGATTTCCGCCCGCCGGATTGCTTTTTGGAAATACCGCATCACGTCCAAATGCCCGACAAAACGCATGGCGCCGGATTTTGCAAATTTAATCCGTAATTTCACGGTCTCACGCTCCATAACCGTCCCCCCTTTCCTCAAAACATACGCCTCCGCCGAACCGGGCGGCTCCGCAGCCCTGGCACTGCATCCGGCAATTGGGGGAAACGGTTTCCTCCATGGCTTTCTTCCATTCCCGCGCCAAAAAATCCTTCGTCACGCCGCAGTCGAGAAAATCCCACGGGAAGACCTCATCCAGCCCCCGCTCCCTCGTGGTATAGAAACCGATATCCACACCGCACTCGTCAAAGCATTCCAGCCAAAGGTCGTTTTTAAAGTATTCGCTCCATGCGTCAAACAGACATCCCTTTTCATAGGCTTTCCGTATTACTCCGGAAATTTTCCTGTCCCCCCTTGCCAAAACCCCTTCCAGCACGCTGACATCCGCCTCGTGCCAATTGTACTTGATACTTTTCTGGTTTAACTGCTCCTTAATGGAAGAACGGGTCAGGTAAGCCTTCTCCAAAAATTCCTCTTTCGTACACATCGGCGCCCACTGGAACGGCGTAAAGGGCTTGGGGATGAAGAAAGAAGTACTCGCCACAATCTGTACTTTTCCGTTTACCCTCTTTTCCTTCGGCACGGTTTCAAAGAAAACGGCGGCGATTTTGTTGCACAAATCCCCAATCCCACGGATGTCTTCTTCCGTCTCCGTCGGAAGTCCCAGCATGAAGTAAAGTTTCACCCGCGTCCAGCCTCCTTCAAACGCCATGGCTGCCCCGTCAAGTATGACCGACTCGGTCAGTCCCTTGTTGATAACGTCCCGCAACCGCTGGCTGCCCGCTTCCGGCGCGAACGTCAGGCTGCTTTTCTTCACATCCTGCACTTTCCCCATCACATCCAGGGAAAAAGCGTCAATCCTTAAGGACGGCAGGGAAATATTGATATTTTTCCGGCTGCATTCCCCCAAAAGGAAATCCAGTAATTCCGGCAGCCTGGAATAATCGCTGGAACTTAGGGAACTTAGGGAGATTTCCTCATGCCCCGTATTTTTGAGCATGTCCGACGCATATTCCTTAAGCATGTCCACATCCCGCTCCCGCACCGGACGGTATAGCTGCCCCGCCTGACAGAAACGGCAGCCACGGATACATCCCCTTTGAATCTCCAGCACAACCCGGTCCTGCGTGACCTTAATAAACGGCACCACGGGTTTCTTCGGATAATAGGTATCCGACACCTCCATCTCGATTTCTTTCCTTATGACCGCCGGAATCCCTTCCTCCGTGGGGACCATGGCGCGGACGGTACCGTCCTCCTTGTATTCCACCCGGTAAAAGGAAGGAGCATAAATACCGGGAACCTTCGCCGCCCGGCGCAGGAATTCCTTCCGGTCCGCACCCTCCCTGCGCGCTTCCTTATAGACATCCAAAAGCTCCCGGTAACGGGTTTCCCCCTCACCGATATAAAATAAGTCAAAAAATTCCGCAATGGGTTCCGGATTATAAGTACACGGCCCCCCGCCAATCACTACCGGATGTTCCCAGGTCCGCTCCTCTGCCGACAACGGAATCCCTGACAAATCCAACACCTGTAAAATATTGGTGTAACACATTTCATACTGGACGGTAATGGCAAGGAAATCCAAATCTTTCACCGGTTCCTGGGATTCCAGCCCAAAAAGAGGGATGTGTTCCTCCCTCATAATCCTGTCCAAATCCAGCCACGGCGAATAGACCCGCTCGCACCAAACGTCCTCAAAACGGTTGAACATATCGTATAAAATCTGGATGCCCAAATGCGACATGCCGATTTCATATACATCGGGAAAGCACATCGCCATGCGGACATCCACTTTTTCCTTATCCTTTACAACGGCATTGACTTCGTTACCGATATAGCGCGCCGGTTTCTCCACGCGCAGCAGTATTTCGTCCCTTAAAGCAAGTTTCTGTTTCCGTAACGCATTTTCTCCCATATTTCTCCATCCCGCGCAGTCACGGCACGATTCACGGCACACCCGCGCTTTTTGCGGACTGGCGGGTTTCCGCGGTTCCGTTCGTTTGGTCCTCCGCCTCATCCATAAATAAAGTATAAGGGAAATTATGCTCAAAATCAAATACTACTTCATCCAAACCGCTGTCAAAATCCTTATTGATTTCCTCCCGCACTGCCGCGGTAGAAATTCCGGCAATGGTTCCGCCGTCCGCATCCGCCACCAAATAAACGGTAAACAAAACGGCGGCAAGCACCAGTCTCAGCTTAAAAGAGGAAAACGGCGCCGCCGCCCCGTAACCGTCCGCTTCCTCCAAAGCATACAGCTCTTTTCCGCGCCGGTCCCCAAAATCATGGTATTTTCCGTAAAGCGGAATCTCATCTTCCGTTTTCGGTTCCGTCCCGTACAAGAGTCTTTCCCGGCTGCGCATCCGCATCCGGTTATCATGGCTTTCCGCCCGTATCCTTTGTACCAACTGCAGTTTTTGGTCCGTGGAAACTTTTCCCATGTCCTGTCATCCCCCTTTCGGTCCTCCGTCCGCCGTCCCGTCCGACGGCTGCGCCTTACGCGCGCCCGGACGCGTTACTGCACCAAATCCGACAGCGGTTTGAACGTATACCCCATTTCCTCCCATTTCGTCAACAGTTCATCCATGATTTCCCCGTTGGTCTTGGAAGTGCTGTGCAAAAGTACGATAGCGCCCGGATGAATCCGTTCCGTCATTTTGGCAAAGGCTTCCTCCCTGGAAGGCTGGTCATCCTGTATCCAGTCCACATAGGCAAGGCTCCAAAAAAAGGTCCGGTAGCCAAGTTCTTTTGCCATGGCAAGGTTTTCCGCACTGTATTTGCCCTGGGGCGGGCGGTAATACATGGCGAGCTTCCCACCGGTAATTTCTTCATACAGGAAAGCCACATCATCCATTTCCTTTTGGAAAGACGCCTTATCGGAAATCTTGGACATATCCAAATGGTGGTAGGTATGGTTGCCAACCGTATGCCCCTCCTCCACCATGCGTTTTACCAAATCCGGGGCGGATTCCAGATAGTGTCCCACCACAAAAAACGTGGCAGGCGCATTGTGTTTTTTCAGCGCATCCAAAATAGGCGCCGTATTGCCGTTTTCATACCCCGCGTCAAAGGTTAAGTATATGACCTTTTCCCCGGAATCCCCCACGTAATAGGCGTCGTATTTTTTTAATTCCTCCGCGGAAGCGATTCCCGTCGGCTGCGTTTCGTCCCCGTAACCGCCAAGCCCCCAATTCTCGGAAGCGGCGATATGGGTGGAACCCACGGAGTTAATCGGTCTGCCGGAAGCGGCTTCCAACTTCTGTGTCAGATATCCGGCGCCCCTGCCAAGAAAAAACATGGCGCATAAAATGACGGCGATCCGGATGGTTTTGCGGTGTTCTTTCAGTTTCCGTCCATCTATCATATCCATTACCTGCCGGTGCTTTGTGAAAGTATATGAGACGGACCGGGAAACTATGACTACGGGATATTCATAAGCAGCCGGAAAATAAACACCCCGCCGTCATTTTTAAAATCCGGCTCCCCGCCATAACTTTTTGCCGTCTTCACGATGCTGGACACCCCGATTCCGCCCGTGAATTCCGGTTTCGGGTATCCGTTTTTAAAACTCGTTTCCATCCTGCATGTATTACTGCAGTATATCACCAGCTTATTGCTTTTTCTTTTAACCAATAGGTTAATGGCGCATTCCCTTTCCGGCGCCTGCTTTCTCGCTTCCAAACAGCCGTAAATGGCGTTTTCATAAGCATTGGACAGCACCGTCACCAAGTCGATGTCCCGGATGCCGCAATCTTTTTCCACCTGGATATCCAAAAGAACCTTAATCCGTTCTTTTTTTGCTTTTCCCGTATACGCCGAAAGGATGTTGTTTACGGCGATATTCCCGCACAGGACGGGAGCCGTTCCCTCCTCCATGTTTTTTTCGTATTCGCCCAAATATTTTAACAGTTCACTGTTCTGCCCCCTGCGGGCATACTCCGCGATAATCATGTTATGGTGTCTGGCATCATGCCGGATACGCCTGCCGGATTCCACCGACTCCTCCAAAAATTCCAACTGGCGTTCCAGCAGACGGTGGTTCATCTGCATAAGCTGGTTTTCCGTCCGGTATTCCGATTCCTTCCCGATATGGAGATACAGCCGGAAAACCATGATCTGCAAAAGACTAACCAGGAAAAAGTTTGCCGTAATCTGCAAAAGGCGGTATTTCATTTCTTCTTCATTATATGGCCTTAGGACAAACAGGATGCCGAAGAAAAGGCTGACGATCAGCACCGCAAGGCTGATCCTGTCCAACTCACTTTCCAAATAAATGCCGAATTCATGAATGAATCTTCTTAAATATTTATTGATAAAATAAGCCAAAACCGCAATCAGGATTCCCCGTGCAACAATATCCGCCCATACATTCCCTCCGAAAAAAATCGTGGCAATTTCGATTCCCCCGATGATAAAAAAAGCCATCAGGTAATACGTAAATGCCAGCTTATAAAGCGTCAGGTAAATCCGTGTGCTGCTCACGTACACCGATACTAGCGAAAGTACCGTAAACAGGCTGATGGGTGCCAGTTTCACAAACGTTTGCCAGCTATATACATACCAAACGCATGTAATCGGCAGAAGCACCAGACAGGTGCCCATATACAAAGCCAGTGTCTTTTTCCTGCTAAACCTCGGTTCGTCCATCAGCATGAACAACAGGACCGTCCCCGATAAACTAAAAACCATCCGAACGATGGAGATGAATACGGAACCACCCAACATATTTTCCTGCCCCTCCTTATACCTTAAAGGACGCCACCGTCCGGTTCAGCCGTTCGCTTAACCGGAACAATTCCTGCGTCTGTTCCATGACTGCCTGCGAATTTTGGCTGGAAATGCCCGCTTTCTCCCCGATTCCCTGGATATACTGCGTCATTTCCCCGACCAGTGCCGTAACGGCGGCAATGGATTCGTTAATGCCCGCCATGCTCACGCTCATTTCTTCCGAAGACGCGCCCAGTTCACCGGCAATATCACTGTAAAATACGGCATCCTGCTCATACAGCTTTGCAAGTTCCGTCATTCCCCTGTAATCTTCCATCACCTTCCCGTTCATAAATTCCAAAATACGCTGCGAACTGCCGGACAGGCAGGTTACATTCTCCGTCACCCCTTCCGTTACTTTGCGGATTTTGTCCACCGCCTGTTTGGAATCGTCCGCCAACTGCCTGATCTGCTCCGCCACTACCGCAAATCCCTTTCCGGCCTCCCCTGCCCTTGCCGCCTCTATGGAAGCATTCAGCGCCAAAAGATTCGTCTGGGAACTGATGGCAAGGATTTCTTCCGTCAGCGTATCGATTTCCTGCACTTTCTTACTGTCGGCAATGGCTTTTTCCAATTCCGCCTTCGTCTCCTGATAGATGCTTACCGCTTCCCTGCCGGAGTTCTCCACGTTTTCATGCTGCCGCCCCGCACGGTCCATAATACCGGCGGACTGGCAGGCGGCTTCCCCTGCTTTTTTTGCCACGTTTTCTATGGCATTCCCAAGTTCCTGACCCGTACTTTTTATGCTATTTGCAAGCCCGCTGGCTTCCTTTCCCTGCTCCCTGACTTTTCCTACCGCATCGGCGATACCGGAAATATCCTTATTTAATAAATCCATCCTATCCGAAGTTCCTTCTGCTATGGTATGGATCTGCCCCGCATCCTGCTTGGTATTCAAAATGATCTCCCTGATCTGCCTGCGCACGTCCGCCGTGGCCTTTTCAATCTGCTCCGATTCGTTTTTGTATTCCTTCGGGATTCCTTTCCCATAATCCCTGACGGTTTGCTCCGAAAAATCACCGGAAGCAAACTGTTTCAATGTCTGTACCGGAGCCAGTATCCGTCCAATCATTCCTGCCATGAACACTGCCGTCAGGATGCTAATGACCAAAACAATCGCCACGGCTACCGCCACCATGGCAAAAATGGAATCCCTGATATGAAAGGAAGGCTCCGCCACGCCCACCTTCCAACCGCTGCCCGCAATCCCTGCCACCGCAAAATAGCATTCGGCGCCGTCATAATCCTCCGCTTTCACGACATTTTTTCCCGTACCCGCCAGTATTCCCCCAAGTTCCGGCAGAACGTCCGTCACCGCAACCGAACTTTCCCCCGTGGGTTCATAGTCCTTATTCTTATGCGCCACGTACTGTCCGGTGCTGTCTGTCAGAAAACCGTATACCCCTTCGGCATAATGGATACTTTCCGTCAGGTCCGTTACCGTGGAAAGGGTAACGTCCAAACCGATGACCGCTTCCAAATTGCCGTCTATGTATACCGGTGCCGCAACCGTTGCGCACATCTGCCCGGTAATGGCGTCCATATAGGGATCCGTCACGATAACCGCATTCCCCTGCGCCGCCTGTTGATACCATCCCCGCTCCACGGGATTATATCCTTCCGGTATCGCTGCCTCGCGGTTAGACTGGAGAAACCTGCCGTCTTTAACGCCGCAGTACAGGTTCAGCAGTTCCTCCCTGCCTTTTGCATGGCTTTCCACCATAGACTGGAGAAACGCATCTTCCGTACTCCCAACGGCGGCAATACCGTCTGCCGTCCCTTTTGCCAGCATTTTTTCCCTTTCAATCCATGTATTGATTTCCTCCGCATATTTATCCGCATACAACTGCAGTGCCTCCGTCCGGTTTTCCACCATGCGCGTTCCTGCAAGCGTTACGATTCCTGCGGTCGTCAGCAAAATACCAGCCATGACAATTCCGATGACGCTGATGGTCAGCCTTCCTTTCATTGTTTTTCCCACTTGTATCATCCGCCTCTCTTTAATAAAATATTCGATTTTCCTATCCCCTTAAATAATAGTATAGCAAAATCCCTTCTTTTCCGGTACGGCATGTCATAATTTGCAGATTTTTCGGCACCATTTGCTGATATTACGCTTTCGCGGCATCTTCCTCTGCACGGGGCTGTACAATCGAGCAGGGGAAAAAATATTTCCCCTGCTCGCGCGCCGGGCACCCGCCAGCTTCGCTGGCATCTTCCTTAGGGTGCCCGTGTGCATAAAAAAAGGCACGGTATGTTCCCTGTACCGAACCCCTTTCCGATTTCCCTTTTTGCGTTTCCCGCTTTTCCAGTCCGTTATTTTCCTACATTTCCTCACAATAATATTTAAAGTACATTTCCCGCAAGGGTTGGTAAGCCCCTCTCGGCAAATGGATATTTTTTCCGGTATCAAAACACATATCCTGTGCATTCAGGCTGTCCACATGCTCCAGGTTGACAATATAGGAAATCCCCACTTTCACAAATTCGGGATGAACGGAAAGCATCCCGTAAATTTCCGTCATGGTCATGCGCAGCACCGGCTGTCTGCCGTCCGATAAATGCATGCACTGGTACCGCCCCTGTGCCTCACAGTAAACAATATCGTTTAACGCAACCCTGCTGATCTTCCCGTCAATCCGCAAAAGCAGGAACTTTTTCTGTTCCTCCTCCATATGCAGAAAAATTTTATCCAGCACGGGAAACAATTCGTTCTCCGAAACGGGCTTCACAAGATACTGCACGGCATCCACGCGGAAAGCCTCCAACGCATGTGCCGTGGAGCTGGTCAGGAAAAGGATTCTCCCGTCGTTTCCCAACTCCCGGAACTCCTTTGCCACCTCGGTTCCCAGCTTTTTTGGCATGTAAATGTCTAAAAGCAGCAAATCCGGCAGGAAATTCTTCTCCCTGACGGCAAAAAGCAATTCTTCCGCATTTTGGAACCGTTCGATTACCATTTCGTATTTTGGATTCCTGTTCCGATAGACATTCAGCATGGCTTCCGTTTTGTCCAACTCTCCTGTCTCATCATCGCAGAGCGCTATCAGACACATCTTTATCCCACCGTTTCCCGAAAGCATGTTTCCAAACACGCTCCCGTTAAATTTCTTTCCCCTAAAACGGATTCCCCGGCCGTTTCTCCCCATTATAAAATATAATTATATGTATTTTTACATTTAAAGTCAAGGGCGCCCTTTAGAAGCGCCCCATTTCCTTTTCCATTTTCTTTCCGGTTTTCTTTCCGGTTTTCTTTCCGGTTTCTTTTCCGATTTTCTTTCCGATTTCCTTTCCGATTTCCGGCAGTTAAATAATAATGCAGACCATCCCGCCGTTGCTGTCATTTACAATTTTCTGCATGGTCTCCTGCAGCTTCATTTGGCTTTCTTCCCCAATCATGGCAATTTTACCGGAAATACCGTCATTTACCAACTGTTCCACCGTCTTACCGAAAATATTCGTTTCCCAAATCCCCTCCTCACTCGTTCCGGCATCGGAAATATAACGTATCAGGTCTTCCGCCTGTTTCTCCGTACCGACAATGGGTGAAATCTCGGTTTCGATGTTTGCCCGGATCATATGGATGCTTGGGCTTTCCGCCTTGATTTTCACGCCGAATTTGTTGCCGTGCCGTATCACTTCCGGTTTATCCAACGTGATTTCGTCCCTGTCCGGCGTCACCACGCCATATCCTTTGCACCGTACCGCTTCCACGGCATGAAGTACCTTAACGTACTCCCGTTTCATCTTTGCCATATCCCTTAACACGTTCAAAAGCTGGTATTCGCTGGTAATGCTCTCTCCCACCAGGTCACTTAACATTTCATAATAATAGGAATCGTCCACATCCAGGGACACCGCCACGCATCCGGTCGCCATATCCACGCCGTCCACTTTGCATTTCCTTATGTATTCGCTTTCCAGCCCGATTCCGCCGTCCGCCACATCCTTCACGCATCCGAGCCCGCCCATCAGCGCCTTAATCTGCTGGATGATGTCCGCTTTCATCTTATGGGTATTCGGAAGCATCTCCACCCATTTTGGCATGTAAAATTCTACCATGGTCAGCGGAAATTCATACAGGATTTTTTCCATGATGTCATGGATATCCTCTTTTTTCAGTTGTTCGCAATTCACCGGCATGGCGCTGACCTGGTATTTCCGGCCGATATTCTCCGCCAGCTTTACCGCTTCTTCCGAATAAGGTTTCTCCGTATTTACCAAAACGATAAACGGTTTATGTATTTTTTTTAGTTCCGAAATCGTGCGTTCCTCTGCCGGAACGTAATTTTCCCGCGGTATTTCACCGAAACTGCCGTCGCAGGTCACGACGATCCCGATGGTGGAATGGTCGTTGATCACCTTACGCGTTCCGATTTCCGCCGCCTGGGTAAAGGGAATCTCCTCCGCCGACCAGGGCGTCTTAACCATCCGTTCCGCATCATCCTCGATATGTCCGGTAGCTCCATCCACCATATAACCCACGCAGTCGATCAACCGGACATTGACGTCAATATCCTCTCCCAGCGTGATTTTCGCCGCTTCTTTTGGGATAAATTTCGGTTCCGTTGTAGTAATCGTCTTTCCGCCGGAACTCTGCGGAAGTTCATCCTGCGCCCGTACTTTTTCATGCTCCTGCGTCATGTAAGGCAGCACCATGATATCCATGAAACGTTTGATGAAAGTGGATTTCCCCGTCCTGACGGGTCCCACCACGCCCATGTAAATTTCTCCTCCTGTGCGGAATTGTATGTCTTTGTATAGGTTATGTGTATGTACTGCGTCCATACGAAGTCCCCTTCCATATTTGCTGTTACAATATATGCCCCGGAAGGAAATTATATTCTTAACGCTTCCCGAATTACCGCAAAACCCTTTTTCAAAACCACTGTCTCAAATCCCTAAAAGCCGTTTTTCCTGTTGCCCCTGCTTTTGTCTGCCTCCTTTGTCAATGCGATCAGAAGATTACAGAGCGAATGAACCTTGCTCATCTGCCGTGCGACATCATCCATATAAGCCGCTTGGTTTTGGCCACTCACAGAAATACTGCAAAGCTCGTATTCATGAAGATAGGGCGTGTCAATCTGAAGCATGACCTTCAGATTTTCATAAACACTCTCATCCTTATCGCTCTTGTCAATACCTGCAAGACCTGCCAATACAGAGATTCCCGCAAGAAGACCGTTGCTCATCGGCTGGTACGGTGTACGCTCCATCCCTTTGTACCAGGTTTCCACGGTATCGTATGCGAGTTGGATGTTGAATCCCATGATATCACTGAATTTGAACACCGGAGGATTATCCTCAACCCAACTCTTGAAATAAAACAGTTGATTTACATCATCAATCACCATTTCCCGCTCATGCTTGACCGTGCGGGTAGGGGTAAAGTTCTCCACAAGTTTTTTGTTCTCATTACGGTATGCAAGATGCTCCTTTAGAATCTCAAGCGTCCAGTTATTAACAATCCCGTTATCTGCAAGAATCTTATCATTACAGTTGCTACAAATCGGTGTCCCCTCAATCTTTGTCGCAAAAAGTCTCGGCGTTCCATTGCCGCATATCGGACACGCCTTATCCTTGTTTGTAAACAGCCCCATATTCGTCCTCCTCATCTGTTTGTTTCATTCCCGCGGGTAACGAGCCAGACAGCCGCACCCGTGCGGATATTTGGCGGCTGCCACGGAATGTATTTTGGGTATATTTTACCATCTCTTTATTTTGTTTGTACGTCTTTTTCGTGAAATGTACCGTTTGCGGCCTGAATTGCAGGAATTTCATATTTCTGACATTTTTTACATTTCATGCAAACCCAAAAAAGAACTTTACATTATGAAGTTTGTATATTCCTGTCTTTGACAGTTTATAGAAAACGAGATCGCTGTAACCCTAATAAACATCG
>CANTGP010000032.1 GCA_947653315.1 uncultured Lachnospiraceae bacterium | reverse complement strand
AGGAATATGCCGCCAAGGCGGCGCATCCCCCTACCTATGGTGTCCGGCTCCTCCATGGTGTCCCCCATGCCCATGTGTCCCGCCGCTTCTACTGCCACTGCTTCTGCTGCCGCTGCCTCCGTGTCCGCCGTTCGTCTGAATCCGCCGCTTTGCCACCACCTTATTTACCAGCACATCTTCTTTCCTGTGAAGCCGCGGTTTTCCCCCTTCCACGTAAGTGGATGCCGTCACGGTCTTCTCCCCCTTTTTGCTGCCCCAATGAAATGCCAGAAACAAAAGCATCCCTATCAAAGCCGCCGCAAACGGCATCGTATCCTTTCCCGCCAGATAAACCGTATTCCTCCCGCTTCCCGTCATATCGTGGTAAAATTCATTGATATAAGTCCGGTATGCACGGTACGGGTTGCTCTCCACATAGCGGTACACATTGTCCAGCAGGTGGTTCATCCCGTCCAGCCCGTATTTCCGGTCCGGCCTGCCCACCGCACAGAGCCACGTATAAACATTCCCGTCATTCTCCCGGTACCAGTTATCCACCAACAGCACGCCGTCCCCCACGGGCTTGTCATAACCGAACCCGTTTTTGTCGTAAAAATCCTCCGCAAACACCCGGACAAATTCCCCGTACGGAACATCCGGCTCTTTCTCCCTGGCATATTCCTTTAAAGACTCATTTAAAGTCACAAGCACAATATCACAGCCGGTCTGCCGCTCCCGCTTTTCTATCAGTTCCCGCAGCTTGCTCTCCTCCTTCTCGGACAGCACTTCCCCATAATCAAACACACGTTCTTCCGTCATGCATTCCCCGTTCCTGCGCTCCCCATAGTCCGAACTGCCATGGACGAGTAAAATCCCGCCGTAAACGGCTGCCAGCACGGCCACGGCCATAAAATACCACTTAAAATAACGGACATACTGCTTCATTAAACCACCTCCACAATATGCAGCAGCAAAGACAGCGCTGCCCAAAGCACG
Organism: uncultured Lachnospiraceae bacterium; assembly: GCA_947653315.1. Classification (GTDB taxonomy): domain Bacteria; phylum Bacillota; class Clostridia; order Lachnospirales; family Lachnospiraceae; genus Kineothrix. The sequence continues at coordinate 12,681 of CANTGP010000032.1, read as the reverse complement.
GCAAACACTGTTCCACCATATGCCAGTACCTTCTTTTGGGATACCGGCGTCGTCCCCACTATTTTCCCCGTCTGGCCGTTTATGTAAAAATCATAATCCTTATCCCGGTAACGGTAACGGTACCTCCATACCGGAAGCAGCGCGTAATGTACGCCGTTCCCTTTTATGTCCACATCCTTGCGCTCCTGCCGTAGCGTGGCATACCCCGACACGGTTCCCATCAGCAGGCGTCCGGCATCCTCCGACACCCTTTTCACTGCCCTGTCTGCCAATTCGTCCGCACCCATGTTATAAACTTCCCCGTAAAAACCGGACATATATTCTTCCGCAAACGGTCCCAACTGTCCGTAGTCAAACGGCTCCATCAAATCCATGGTAGCGTCATCCATCTCCAGCGAAGCATCCACCGGTATCCGGTCGAAGTCAATATCCATCCCCCGCTCCACATGATAGTAGGAAGTCTCCGTATATTCCGTATCCCCGCTTACCCATACGCGCACTTTTGTCCCCGTTCCCACATACACACACCGGGCAGCATAATCATACATCCAAAAAGGAACATACATCCCCTTCATTTCCTCCAACGTGGCTTCGGAAAGGAAACTGTCCGGCGTGAAAATCCGGCGTTTCCATTCCTGCTTCATCTTCCCTACCACACGTTCCTTCCCCATCTGAAAAGGCAGAATCCAATGGGGACGGTATTTCCCGTCCACCCTGTCATCCATAATGAAATAACTCCCGCAGTATTCGCATTTGCAGGTGGAAGCATATTCCCCCACCTCCAAAGCCGCGCCGCAGTTGGCGCATTCCCACTGTCCGTTTCCCGCCTCCCGTTCCCCGCTGTCCGTCCCGTCGCAGTGGGGACAGAACATTTTCTTATGCTCCGGGCTGTAAACGGTATTCCCGCCGCAGTTTTTACACCTGAAAAACATCTTTTTCCCTCTTTTTATATTCTTTTTTTATTCTTTCTTTATTCCTCTCCGCTCCCGCCAAACTCCCCCAAAATTATGGCAAACCTCAATAAACAATCCGGTCCCTGCCCGATTCCTTCCCCCGGTAAAGTTTCTCATCCGCCTCGTTCACGGAATAATCCACTCCCTGACGGAAATCAAATTCACACAATCCGAACGTCATCGTCACTGCAATGATATTTTCTTTATACGGTATGCGCATCTTTTTCAGTTTTTCCCTCATGGATGCCAGGAATACCAACGCCTCATCCCCGTTCAGGTTATAGAAAACGAACAAAAATTCCTCCCCGCCCCAACGGCTTACCACACCGCGCTTTTCCATGTTCTCCTTAAAAATCTCCGCAAGGTTCTTAAGCACCAAATCCCCGCATTCATGCCCGTATGTATCGTTGACCCGTTTGAAAAAGTCAATGTCCCCGATGGCGATGGACATATTATCCATCTTCCCCCTGGCATAATCCTCGGATACCTTTTCAAAATATTCATTCATGCTCCGGCGGTTGCGCAGACCCGTCAGAGGATCCAAAGACGCCTGTTCCTGCAGTTTTTCGTTATACTGCATGAGCTTGTATTCCATTTCCTGCGAATCCTTGGAAAATACCGTAAGAATCAGGGCAATGGCAAGAAAAATAAACACGGTATTAATCACCTGGAATATGGCGCTGAAACCGGTCCCCAGCACACAGTGCGGCGCGTTCAGCGTGGTATAGGCATACAGCAGCAGACGCAGGATACACGCTGCGGCAGCCATGGCAATCTTCCACCTGATCTTTACATAAGACACCGTAAAACACAACACCACCAACACAAAAATGAAATGCTGCGCACCGCAGTTCCATCCGAATTCCCACACGAAACCAACGACCCAGCATACCATGATGACAAAAGAAACCAAAACCGCCAGCCTTGTTTTATTTAAGTATGTCGTATAAAATGCCGCCACAAACGCACAAAAACAAGGCACACACCAAAGCACCAGTTCCAGCCTGCCCGTGAAGAAAAAAGAACATAAAAGACATAAAAAATAAATGCACATGGTAATGGCATTCAGCCTTAAAATAACGGAAACTTTTTTCGTTTCGTTTTCGTTCTGTACATCCTGAAAGATAATCCTCTTTAAGTTCTGTATCATTTTACCCCCCTGCGTATCCCTTCCTAATGTTAATATTATATCCCAACCGGCGGCAATACGCAACTTATATATCCTATGGCAATCAGTTTTAACCTGAAATGCCGTGTCCGTGGGCGGAGCGGACGCAGAAGGAAGAAATGGAGCGCCCTGCCCGTGCGTCCGCCCCCCAACACAACCTTCAGGCTGAGCCGTTACGTTTCCGCCCGTAAATCCCATAAAAAATATTCCACTTTTCCCCAAAAGATAGTATAATGGACGGGTACCATGTATGAAACGTCCATGGTACCCAGAAAGATTTCGTCCGGAATTATTATGGAATAAAACCACCTACAGGAAGGATTCGGATACATGAAAGAACATACACAAAAGCCTGCCAGCGTACACAGCGTATATTCCCAGGCCATCTACCTTGCCTTATTCGCGCATATTATCATTGCCGCGACATTCGGCATCCTGCATATTTACCCCTTATTTTTCTATAACCTGTTCAGCATCGTTTTTTACCTTGCGGCAAAAATCACCCTTTCCCCCCGCCACTACCGGCTTACCGTATCGGCGGTACACGCGGAAATCGTTTTTTTCGCCTCCCTGACTACCGTTTACGTGGGATGGGCGCCGGGCTATGCCTTCTATCTGATTGCCCTCTGCTCGCTGGTCTATATCTGCCCCTATAAAAATATCTACGTCCCCTACTTTTTCTCCGTGGGGGAACTGTTTGTTTTTTTGGGACTGAAACTGTATTCCAACACACACGCGCCCATAGCCGCCATTTCCTCCGAAACGGCGCTTAATTTCATCTACCTTTTCAACGCAACGGCATGTTTCGGCGTTATCATCTATGCGGCGCTGATTTCCAACATTTCCTCCATTTTCACCAAAAAGGAACTGATGGAACAGAACCAGAACTTACAGTCGCTTCTGCACCATGACGACTTAACCCAGCTTTATACGCGGAACTACCTTTTGGAAAAATTCAACCGGGCAAACGAAGCCTCCCTCTCCACTGCCCTGATTATGATTGATGTGGACAACTTCAAACACGTCAACGACACCTACGGGCATTCCTGCGGCGATTACGTACTGTTTACCATTTCCACGATTATGCAGACCGTCTGTCCGCCCAAAACGGACATCGGCAGGTGGGGCGGCGAAGAATTTGTCCTGCTCATCCACGACCTGCCGAAAAAAGAGGTTTTGGAACAAATCCAAAACCTCCGCAAAGCCGTCGCGGCTTACCATTTCCACTATTCCGGCGTCGAATTCCGCGTAACCGCCACATTCGGCGTCAGCTTTACCGAAGAAACCTGTGATTTCACGTCGCTGGTAAACCTTGCCGACGAACGCATGTACCGCGGGAAACAGAGCGGGAAAAATACGGTGGTTGCCGACGCTTAAGAATGTGCCGCCCGGAGTTTTTCCGCGCTTTCGTTCATCCTTCCCATAATCCCCGCAATATCCGCCACACTGTCTAAGTTCCTCCGGCTTCCTTCCAGCGTTTCGTTTGCCCCTGCCGTCACTTCCTGCATCACTGCTGACACATTTTCCACACTGTTAATAATCATCCGGTTCGCGCCGGACACCGCATCCACCGTATGTTTCAGCCGGTCCATCTGTCCGAAAATACTTTGGGTGCTGCCGTGGATTCTCTTGAAATTCTCCGCCGCGTCATTGACATAACCGTTCTGCATTCCGTTGCTCTCCAACAGCCCGTCCACGGATTTCACCACTTCGTTTAAGGACTTGGTCATATTCTCAATCAGCGGACGGATATCCCCCGTGGCGCTGCTGGTCTGCCCTGCCAAACCGGAAATCTCGGAAGCCACCACCGCAAACCCCCGTCCCGCCTCGCCGGCACGCGCCGCCTCGATACTGGCGTTTAATGCGAGAAGGCTGGTCTGGGATGCCACGCTGCTGATGAGTGCCATAATTCCCTGCATCCGGTCCGCATACTCCCGCAGTTCATCCATTTCCTTCACCACCTGCCTGCTGGCTTCCTCCGAAACGCTTACCTGGTGCAGCAGATTGTCCATTGCCTGCTGCCCGTCCGTCAGACATTCTTCCGCACGGTCCACACTTTCCATGATGGATGCCGTCACGCCGCCGACTTCCTGTACGTAGGTATCGATTTCCTCCGTATTTTTCTGCTGTACCGTAATGGCGGCAACCGCATCATTGGCGCCCCCCGTCAGTTCTTCCATCGCCCGCTTTGACATCTCCACGGAATGTTTGAGCCGGTCCGTCTGCCCCGCGGCTTTTTCCACTTCCCCTGCCATGGCATCCGCCACTTCCAGCACCGTACCGAGCAACTGGTTCGTCTGCTGCCTATCCTTCTCCGCCCGGTTGATATTCGCGCGGTTTATTTTTGAAATCTTGGAAATCGCCATCAGCGTAAACACACTGGACAGCACAAGACAGGCAATGATAATCTCCGTTTCCGTAATTTCCTGCGGGGTCAGCCCCACCGTCGCCGCCCGGTAAACTACCAGCATGATATTCACGAGAACCGCGAAACTTCCTAAAAATATGGAAAGATTCCGGTCCACATATACCGCCAGAATAACATAAATAACGATGACATAACAAAATGCCAGATTCGTCGTCGTGGTAAACCGGACATAAGTATACAAAACCATAAACCCTACGGTGGCAATATAACGCACCCATACCGTATCCCTTTTGCGCCGGTACGCAAGCACTGCCGCCACGCTCGGCATAATACACCAAAACGCCACAATGGCGTATGACAGGGGCGACCTGGTACCCTTTAAAAGCTCTACCAAATACGCCGCCGTCAAAATCCCGTTCATGATACAAATACCGGTGAGCGCAGTCAGGTTCCTGCTCTGCTCCGCCACCTTTTCATCGGTCAAATCCATCTTCAATTCTTCCATGACACCCTCACTTTCCTTCTTTCGTCTTTTATAAATATGATGTATTTGTATCTCCCCTTCCCTGCGTCTGCTCTTTGAGGGGAATATACTGCATTTATTATAAAGGATGAAAAGTGGGTTGACAAGAAATTATTTCGGAATGCCGCCCAACAGCTCCAACAGTTCTTCTTTCGTAAAACTGCCGCTGCCCACGCCGTCGCCCCCAAGCACCTGTTCCGCCAGTTCCTTCTTGCGTTCCTGCAGTTTCACGATATTGTCTTCAATCGTTCCTTTCACGATTAACTTGTACACGTTCACCACATTTTCCTGGCCGATACGGTGGGCGCGGTCGGTTGCCTGGTTCTGTACCGCAAGGTTCCACCATGGGTCGTAATGGATGACGATATCCGCCGAAGTCAGGTTTAACCCTGTCCCTCCCGCCTTTAACGAAATGCAGAACACCTGCGTATCCCCTTTGTTAAATGCCTCCACCATCCGTACCCGCTTTTCCTTCGGCGTGGCGCCGGTCAGCATATAACAGGGGATTCCCTCCCGCTTCAACGCGTCCTCCAGCCGGTCCAGCATGGAAGTAAACTGGGAAAATACCAACATCTTATGCCCGCCGTTTACGGCGTTCCGCACAAGATCCAAACACATATCCGTTTTCGCCGAATTCTCCCCGTACCCCTCAAACACCAATGCCGGATCGCAGCATATCTGGCGGAGTTTCGTCAATTCCGCAAGAATCTGTATCTTGGAAGTGCGGAATTCCTCCTCGCTGGTCTTGTCCAGCATCATTCGCATCCGCTGCACATGGGCGTCATACAATTTCTGCTGCTCCCCTTCCAGCTTCGCGTACATGTTTTCCTCCAGCTTATCCGGCAGGTCCGTCAACACATCCCGTTTCAGTCTCCGCAGCACAAACGGTCCGATCATTTTCCGCAGTTTTCCCATGGCTTCCCCATCCCCGTTCTGCACCGCCGGAATTTCGATGGTTTCGCGGAAATGCTGGTAAGAATACAGGAATCCCGGCATCAGGTAATCGAAAATGCTCCAAAGCTCGCTCAAACGGTTTTCCACCGGGGTACCGGTCAGCGCCAGTTTAAACCCGGCCTCGATTTCCTTCACCGCCTTTGCCGCCTGCGTGTTATGGTTTTTGATGTACTGTGCCTCATCGATAACCTGGCAGTAAAAGCGGATACCCGCATACCCGTCCATGTCCCGCTTTAACAAATCATAGGACGTTAACAGGATATCCCTTTCACCGGACGCCTGAATGATCTCCCTGCGCTCCGCCGCCGTTCCCGTCACGGTCTTCACATGCAGCGCAGGGGCAAACCGCTCGATTTCACTGCTCCAGTTAAAGACCAGGGAAGCCGGCGTAACAATCAGACAGCGTTTGTTCTCCGACGGTCCCGCATCAATGTATTCGGACAGTAAAAACACAATCACCTGAAGGGTTTTCCCCAACCCCATGTCATCCGCCAGAATTCCCCCAAACCCGTTATGCTTTAACGTCTTCATCCACAAAAAGCCCTTTTTCTGGTACTCCCGCATGATATCCTCCAAACTGGCGGGAATTTCAAAATCGTTGTCCTCCACCGTCTTCATGTTCCGCACCAGTTCCTTGAAATTCCGGTCCTTTACCGCACGGAATGCCCGCTGCTCCTTTAATTCCCCGTCCAAATACAGCGCACGGTATTTCGGCAGCGCAATCCGTTCCTGCTTTAACTGCCTGTCCGTAATGCCAAGCTCATCCTTTAAGCGCGCCAAAAGCCCTATGTCCCCGCCGTCCAAATCCACGAAGCTGCCGTTTTTCAGCCGGTAAAATTTCTTCTTCCTGTCATATTTGGACAAAATCTCCACAAGCTGGTCCATGGGCATGTCCCCTGCGCTCACGGTCAGTTCCAGCAAATCCCCCGCAAGGGAAATTCCCATGGATACCTTCGCCGCCTGCGTCACGGAAAACCGTTTTAATGCATCCGAAACAAAAACTTCCCCAAGCTGCTGCATCTTCGGGATTCCTTCCGCCATCAGTGCATACAATTTCTCCTCGTCCCCCGAAAGCGCCATCATGGCTCCTTCTTCGTCATAGGCGTTAAAATAGGAAGCCACTGCCTGCCCCACTTCCATTTCCCGGAACAAATCCCGGATTCCCGCCCCTTCCGTTTCCTTGCGTTTCCCGTATACCGCATACTTTTCCTCCCCATATACGGCAAACAGTTTACCGGTAACAAAATCCTTTTGGGGCGCATCCAGGTAAATTTCAAACGAAGCCGGATGCTGCATATAATCCGATGCGTCAAAATCCGTTTTTTCACATACAAAAAATTTCTCCAGCTTCGGAAGTAACTGACTGCAGAAAACGGGGACATCCTCCTTCCGGATAAAAGCCGTGCGGTACGGCATTTGGTCTATGCAGAACAAAAAATCCCGCACGGGATCCACTTCCTCCCGGTCCATCAGGTAAACCAGCCCGTCCGAAAAACAGATGGCATACTTTTCCCCTTGGTACCCTTGGAATTCCTCCGCTTTTACCTCAATACCGTCCTTCTTCCCCGCCAGCGACAGGGTAAATTCCCGTTTTCCCTCCACGGTACGCCATTGCCGTTCCCCTTCCCTCCCATACTGTCCGAGGAACGGCCGCCCGTCCGTGGCAAGTAAAAAATGCTCCATTTCTTCCGTGTTTAACGCCATCTCCCGTACCTTTTGGGAATTGCCGTAAGTATACCAGCGGGGCATACGGTACTTCTCCCTGTTCCTTTCCGTCCAGTAGATGATAAATTCCAGCATTTTCCGGGATTCTTCGGCGAATGCTTCCTTCATATGGGGAAATTCCAGCTTCTTCCCATAGGCATACACTTCTCCCGTATCCATGCGGTCCATAAATTCAAGCACATCCTTTATCACGTACATTTGGGAAATCCCGATACGGAATTGCACGGACGCATGACCGTCCTGCAGGGTAAATGCAGGCTCCAAATGAACCTGCCCGTATATTTCCTTATGGTTCAACGGAAATACACGTTGTAAAAAATACTTGTCCAAAAGTTCCTTCATCGCTGGGGAAGTTTCCGTCTGCCTGAGCAGGAGCGGTTCTTTCCCGCTCCTTTTTCCCGCTTTCCCCCCTGCCGCAGACAGCCCGGCATTCCTTTCGGATTCCTCCGCAAATGCCAAAAGCGCCGCCACACAGTGTTTGCACAAACAGTCATAATTATAATAAGCGGGACAGGTACAAAAGCTGTCCTCCAGTTCCCCCGTCCTGTCATTGTATGCCAAATGTACGTCGTATATATTCCGTCCGCTGCCCCTTACCTTCGCTTCAATCACCCATACGCCGTCGCCCGTTTCTTCCACAAGAATCCTGATTACCTTCCCTTCGGCATAAAGTTCCTCCCCCCGCAGGTAAAAGGCGTTGTTTGTCATATATCTGATATCATCCTTTTTCAGCATGGTAAAGCCTCCCTTTCCGGCCCGCCGCATTCCGTCTTGCGGCGGATTCCTGTTCATTATACTTCAAAACCGGTTTTCCGGCAAGGTTTCGGGAAATAGAGTGCGGACGCCTGTTTGGGATTTTTTGGCGGGGCGGCGGCAGGGGCGTGCCTGTCCCGCCAAAAAATCCCAAACAGGCTGGGTAGAAAAGGAGGGAGTAAACAGTAATAGGGAGTATGCCGTATATAGGCGGGCGGATACATTCCGTATGGTGTTCCGTAAATCCTTATGGTAGAATGATAAAAGACTAAAATACAAGTAAGAATGCGAAGGAGTACCAGGTTATGAAAGAGTCGGATAAGCAAGAGAAAAGATGCAGGCAGGAGAAGCTGGCAATATGGGGATTTCGTCCGCTGTTTTTCCTGGACGTTTTGTGCGTTCTGTCCGTTTTCCTCTTAAGCGCCTGCACGCGGACAGCCGAATCCGTCAGCCGGCAGGGGTTTTATTTCGATACCGTCATCCGTATCACTCTTTACGGTACCGGGGATGAGGCGCTCTTAGACCATTGCTTCGCCCTCGCCGGGCAGTATGAGGATATGCTCAGCCGGACGAAAGAAGGCAGTGACGTATGGAAACTGAACCATGCGGAGGGGGGATATGTGCGGCTGAACGAAGATACGCTGATTCTGCTGCGGACGGCGCTTTCCTATGCCGAACTTACGGACGGCGGCATCGACCCGACCATCGGCAGTGTCAATAAACTGTGGGATTTTACCGGTGGGACCGCCGTCCTGCCCGATGAAGCCGCGCTGGCACAGGCGCTTTCCCATGTGGATTACCGTGCCGTCACCATAGACGGGGATATGGCGGCATTAAACGACCCGCAGGCAGAACTGGACCTCGGTTTCATCGCCAAAGGCTACATCGCGGACCGCATGAAGGAATACCTCGTTTCCCGAGGCGTTGACAGCGCGCTGATTAACCTGGGCGGCAATGTCCTCGCCATCGGGAACAAACCGGACGGCACGCCTTTTAAAGTGGGCATCCAGCAGCCTTTCGCCGCAGGGGGCGTTACCGCCCTTACCCTGCCGGTTACGGATTTGTCCGTGGTTTCCTCCGGCAATTATGAACGCTTTTTTGAATATAACGGAAAAATATACCACCATATCCTCGATACGCAAACAGGCTGTCCCGTTTGGAACAACCTGTCCGGTGTCACGGTATTATGCGGTTCTTCCATGGAGGGCGATGCGCTGTCCACCGCCTGTTTCGTCCTCGGCGCGGAAAAAGGAATGGCGCTTATCGAATCCCTCCCGGATACGGAAGCCGTTTTCCTTACCTCGGACGGGGACATCCTGTACTCGGACGGCATCTCACCGTAATCCCTTTTTAAACACAATTCAGGGGCGTACTCCCTTTGCCACCGTTTTCACGCGGTGCTGCTTGGCTTCGTATAACTTCGCATCCGCCAGCGCCAACGCTTCTTTTAAGCCTGTTTCATCCGTCCCGTCCAGTACGACCGCCCCCACCGATACCGTCACGTTGTATTCCTTATCGCTGGCTGCATTAAAACGGGCAAACCGGGTTTCGATTTCCCCGGAAAACTCTTTTGTGCTTTCCTCTTTTCCGTCCATAACACAGGCAAATTCATCCCCTCCGATGCGTCCGGCAATGCCCTTCTCCCCCACGGCATCCACCAGCATCCTGCCAATCAGTTTCAGGGAAAAATCCCCTTCCTCGTGCCCGTACCTGTCGTTGATGATTTTCAGGTTGTTCATGTCAATATAAGCAAACAGGGTTTCTTTCCCCGCCTCCCTGTTCTTTTTCATAAATTCCTCCGCCGCAGCGTAAAATCCCCTCCGGTTCAGGATTCCCGTCAGTCCGTCCGATTTGGAAAGGTTGTCCAGCGCAATGTTGTTCTCCCTTAAAGTAACCAGACTTTCCTCCAAGCGCTGTTTCATTTTTTCATTCGCTTTCAGCAAATCAATCATCCTTACCGCAGAGCTCATTTGGTTTGTCAGGAATTCCCCGTTTGCAAACAGTTTTTCCGTCAAATCGCAAAGCAGGATGCCATACAGGACTTCATTGGAAAACAAGGGAAGCACCACCATCGGCGTCCTGCCGAAGACGGTATCCCCGTTCCCGTAAAGCTCCGCGATTTTTTTCTTTTGACGGGGCGCCGGAATGATTTGCACGTTACCGTCCCTTAAAACCACTTTTAACAGCATGTGGCCCGGCAATACAAATTCTTCCCCGCACAGGTGTACCATGGGTTTTTCAAAAAGATACACGCAGGCATTCCTGATTTCCAGCCATTCCAGATTTTCCAAAAGTACCGCATAGCTTTGGTCGCTGCCCCTTTCAAACTGCAGGATATCCCGGACAAAAAGTTTCATGGAGAAATTCTCCGCCTCCTCCATATCCTTCATTCTTCCGAAACGGTAATCCATGTCGCTTACCATTTTCCGGAATATGGCGGTAAAAAGTTCCTGCATTTTCAACCGCTTCTCTAATCCGGTCCCCGTCTTTTCCGCCGTCCGGTATATTTGTTCCATATAAGTCATGAACCGTTCCACATCCGCATATTCCAATACCCTGTGCCTCAAAAACTCCTCCAGGCTGTCCAAAATGTCCGCACCCGTTTTTATGTCCTGCCCCGACTGCCCTGTTTCCGGTTCTGATTCCCCTTCCGGTTCCCGTCCTCTTTCCGGCTCCAAAAAAAGCGCCATTTCTCCCATCATTTTTTGAAACATCCCATGTATGGCTTCCATCTGCCCGCCTACGCTTTCATATTTACAGCCGTAAAAAATATCGTGGAAGGCTTCCTCAACGGACTCCCCGTCCAGCCGCAGAAAACCGCCCTGCTCATTTTCCCTGCTGCCAAAAGAATCCCGCCTGACGAACTTGGTAGGCAGTATTTCGTTTCCCACCGTCTCCCCGTCCAACATACGCAGTACCATATCCAGCGCCTTTTCCCCCAACTTGGCGGAATCCGCCAAAACGGAGGAAAGGGACGGATTTGCCTTCGCAGACTGGACCGTATTGTCATATCCCAGCACATACATGTCTTTCCCCGGAACCAGTCCGCGCCTGTCCAGTTCTTCATAAACCCCTAACGCCGTATCGTCATTGACGCAGAAAACTGCCTGCATGTCCGGATTTTTATCAAACAATTCCCGGAATGCCCTCCCCGAATAACGGGAAAGCGTCCCTTCCGCATAGCAGGACGGCGAAAAAGAAATCCCGTTCTCCTTAAGGACCGATAAAAACGTCTGTTTTCTTTCATAAGCATCCGAATTATCATCCGGTCCCCCTATCATGCCGATTTTCCTGCAGTTTTTATGCCGGATCAGGTATTCCAGCCCCTCTTTAATTCCCGCAAAGTTATCATAGGTCACACTGGCATACCCTTCTATTTTGGAAGCCAGGAGGACACAGGGAATCCCGGCATACTGTTCCAGCCTGCTTTTCATCCGCTCCCTGCTCGTATAGCAGCCGATACTGTCCGCGGATATCATGAGCGCATCCACATTCTCTTTTCCGGCAAAAGAAAATAACGTATTATACTGGTACTCATACATAATTTCCTTCCGTGCCGTCAAATCCCGGTCCAAATATTTGCAGGGAAAGACCACTATCGTTACATCCTTTTCCTCCGCCGCCCTCATGACGCCCTTGCATATGGACTCCGTAAAAGCGTCCGTAATGCCGCTCACCAAAAGCCCTACCGTAATCCGCTTGCCAGCCTGTCCCATCCTGTCACCCCTCATTTACTTTTCCATTACTGCTTCTGTTTCCATTTTCCTTTTTTACTGCCGCGCGCTTTGCCATTTATCCATTTTACCATATTTTTCAATTGGTTTACAGTACTAAATATGGAAAGAAGCGTTATTTTACCTCCCCCTTAAATTCCAATTACACGACAGAACGGAAAAAATGTAAAAACCCGTCGCGTTTGCCGGAAATGTTTACATTTACGGTTCACAACATAACATTTCAGTGACATTACTCCATGACAAAATGTTCATCAAGCCACTTTGCAACACCATCCTCATCATTCGAGGAAATAATTGCGGTTGCAATTCTTTTTAAATCCTCGTGTGCATTTTGAACGGCATAGCTTTCATCTGCCACTTCAAACATATCGATATCATTTTTTCCGTCACCAAACACAACTAACTTCTCACAGTCCAAAAAAGACTGCAGTTGCTTGATTGCCTTTGCCTTTGAAGCATTCAAAGGCATAATTTCGAGCCATTGTTCCTTTGTATAAATA
>CANTGP010000031.1 GCA_947653315.1 uncultured Lachnospiraceae bacterium | reverse complement strand
CTGCGCCGGCAGTGCTTTAGTTGGCTCTTTGGGCGTCTATAAAGGCAAAAACTCTTATACTTGTTGGTGGGAAAGAACAGAAAATCATGAAAATGTCCGCCGAATTACTAAGTAAAAAAATTAACAAATCAACACTTGAAATTTTACCTCAGTACTATCATGGGGATTTAAGTATCAATCATAGCATGGAATATGCAGAAAAATTGTTACGGCTTCTTCGTGCGTAATAGTGAAATACTATACTTAACAAAACAAAAATCGCAATCATCACAGTCAACAACCCCGCTGCAAGCACGGCACTTGGCTCATTGCCCGCGGGAATAAAAAAGTTACACAGCGTCAGAGCGCATAGAACAATCTATGCGCTCTGTTTAATTACAAAGATACAGATTTATGAGCAAAGACAGCAATACACAGCATTGGCAATCTTCCCGGTTACGCTTCCCCCAGCCGGATATCGGCAGCATCCTCCGCCAACCCGCGGGTACATTCCAAAAACAGGCGGCTTCCTTCCGCTTCCCCACTGTCATAAGCATATCCCAGCCCATCCGCAACCTTACGTGCCGTCCCGTCGAACAGGCTGCACATCACAAACACCGCTTTCCATGCGCATTCCCTGTCGCTTCCGGAATACGTCCCAAGCAGACTTTCGTATTCATCCCCGGAAAGATAGCGGTTCAGGTACTTTCCCGATTTTCCCACACTGCATGTAAAATCCGTTTTCATTCCCGCATACCACGACAGCATTTTCATCAACTGCGGACGGATATACAGGTTCATGATGTCCATGGCATAGGTCATTTCCCGCCGCCACAATCCCTTTCCCACGCTGTTCTGCATCCACCAGAATTCATTGCAGCAACAGAGAAACTCTGCCGCGGACGGTTTCTTCACCCAATGGCTTTCGTCGGAGGGTGCCGGCACTTCGGCCAGCACCCCGTCCTTGTCCAGCAGAACTTTGCAAAGCCTGTCCTCTTTTATGTTCCCCTCGGCATATTCCTGCGTCATGACCGTCAGGTCAAGCCTGTTCCCGTCCGCAAGCTGCATCAGGTACGTGTAATGACGCTCCCTGTCCGTTTCCATTCCGCGCATGGCATCCATTTTATCCGGTTGCTGCATATACAGCCGTTTTCCGAACACATCGATCCAGTCTTCCTCTCCGATAAAGGAAGCCGTCTCCCCCACCACATACACAATATCGTAATCCTGGAAGATATCATGCGGCGCATTCGGGTTGGTCCTGGAACCGTTCATGTACACTCCGCGTATTCTCTCATCCTTCATGGCAACCCCTATAATCAAATCCATCATTTCCTTCTCGCTCCGCATAGCTTCCTCCTGTTCTTCTCCCCAATTATTTTCATTATATCAAAAAACAGGTCAAATGCAAATGAGGCATAAGGGTGAACCGTTTTAATCGTTTGCGATTTTAATCGTTTGCGATCAGCTTACCGCCCCTTTTGGACACGACATCAAAGATAACCGCCGCCAGCAGAACCAAACCTTTCACCACTCTTTGGATATTCTGGTCCACGCCCATGATACTCATGCCCAGGTTGATGACGCCCATCAGTACCGCGCCCACAATAACGCCCGGAATCGTACCGGTGCCGCCGTAAGCGGATGCGCCGCCGATGAAACAGGAGCCGATGGCATCCATTTCGTAATTGGTCCCGTAGGTAGGCTGTGCAGACGTCATGCGCGCTATGGTCAGCATCCCTGCCAGTGCGGACAAAAATCCCATATTTAAATAAGCCCAAAAGTATACTTTATTGGTATTGATACCGGAAAGTTTCGTTGCTTTTTCGTTACCGCCCACCGCATAGAAATAACGGCCGATGGTGGTATTGGAAGTTATGTACGCATATACAAGGATTACGATAAGCACCCAGATTAATGCGGTGGGAATCCCCCTGTACTGTGACAGTCTGAGGGTAAACAAAAGGATTACCGCACAAATCAACGCCGTTTTCACCAACATGGATACCATGCTTTCCGTTTCATAACCCTTTCTGACCTTTGCCATACGGTTCTTCATCTGAAGCAGGACATACAGCACACACGCAAACGTACCGGCAATCATACAGGTCAGGTTAAAGCCTTCCATCCCGAACAAATCGGGAACATAGCAGTTCGCGCCGCCGCCGAATACTTTTACAAATGTTTCCGAGCTTAAGGAAACCGTCATACCTTCCAGCACCACATTTGACAGCCCGCGGAATACCAGCATTCCTGCCAGTGTGGTAATAAAGGGGGGAATGCGCACGAATGCAATCCAAAAACCCTGCCATGCGCCGATTAACAATCCCACCAAAAGCATGACGACAATCGCCGCAAAAGTATTCATCCCCTTATTTTCCATCAGTACGGCACCCACCGCACCCACGAAACAGACCACCGAACCTACGGAAAGGTCTATATTGCCGCCGGTCAAGATACACAAAAGCATACCGGATGCCAATACAAACACGTAAGCATTTTGTGCAATCAGGTTGCTGACATTTTGGGGAAGGAGGATTTTCCCCTGTGTCCCCCATGCGAAAAATGCAGTCACCAGGACAAGCACGATAATCATGGTATATTTTTTAACGCCTTCCATCATTTTTCCTTTATTCATCATCCTCTACGCTCCTTTATTACTAACTTTCAAAATATGTGCCATAATGATTTCCTGGGATGCTTCTTCCACCGGCAATTCCCCTACCATCCGTCCCTCATTCATAATGTAAATACGGTCGCACATGCCAAGGACTTCCGGCAGTTCGGAAGAAATCATCACCACCGATTTCCCTTCCGCCACCAATTGGTTGATGATACAGTAAATTTCGTATTTGGCGCCTACGTCAATCCCCCTTGTCGGCTCATCCAGTATGAGCACGTCCGGGTCCGCAAACATCCACTTTGCCAAAAGAACTTTCTGCTGGTTCCCGCCGCTTAAGTTTCCCACGTTCTGCTCCACCGTCGGACATTTGGTTCTTAACTTCTGCCGGTAATCCTCGGCGACTTCATACTCTTTATCCTTATCGATAATGGTATGGCGGCTTACCGCATCCATATTTGCCAATGTCGTATTGATTTTAATGGGATTACTCAGAATCAGGCCGTTCCCTTTCCGGTCCTCCGTTACATACGCCAGTTTTTTATCAATGGCGTCCCTGACCGAATTCAAATGCACTTCTTCCCCGTTGAGAAATAATTTCCCGGAAATGTTCGTTCCGTAGCTCTTACCGAATATACTCATGGCAAGTTCGGTCCTTCCCGCCCCCATCAATCCGGCAATTCCGACCACTTCGCCCTTTTTTACTTTCATATTGACGCCGTCCACCACTTTCCTCTCGGAATAAAGGGGATGGTATACGGTCCAGTCTTTCACTTCCATCCCAATCCCGCCGAATGTCTTCTTATCCCGCTTCGGAAAACGGTTTGTCAGGTCACGCCCAACCATACCCTTGATAATGCGGTCTTCGGAAATATCGTCCGTTTTTTTGTCCATGGTTTCGATGGTGGATCCGTCCCGGATGACCGTAATCTTATCCGCCACATAGGCGATTTCATTTAATTTATGGGATATAATAATGGAAGTCATTCCCTGTTCCTTGAATTTTAACAGCAGATCCAGCAGGGCTTTGGAATCCGCTTCATTCAGGGATGCGGTAGGCTCGTCCAGGATGAGCAGTCTGGCGTTTTTCGCCAATGCCTTGGCAATTTCCACCAACTGCTGCTTGCCTACGCCTATATCTTTGATCAGCGTGCGGGAGGATTCCTGCAGACCTACCGTCTTTAACAGCTCGTCCGCCCGTCCGTAGGTTTCATTCCAATTCAATGCAAATTTGCGTCCCCGTTCATTGCCGAGAAACATGTTTTCACCGATTGTCATATAAGGAACCAGTGCCAATTCCTGATGGATGATGACAATCCCTTTTTCTTCACTGTCTTTTATTTTGGCGAACTTACACACTCCGCCGTCATAAACGATATCGCCCTTATAGGTTCCATAGGGGTAAATGCCGCTGAGTACATTCATAAGCGTGGATTTTCCTGCGCCGTTTTCCCCTACCAAGGCGTGAATTTCACCTCTTTCCACCTTTAAGTTTACGTTATCCAGTGCTTTTACACCGGGAAATTCCTTCGTGATGTTTTTCATTTCCAATAATATCTTCGCCAATCCCAAATCCCTCCCAATCCCAAATCCATATTCCAATTCCTGCCGTTTATGGTTTTCCGGCATATTCCAAATATCGAAGGGACTGCCGTGCGGCAGCCCCGCGTTATTCATTTTGGGAACCTATGCTTACTGTAAATCCGCTTCGGTATAATAGCCGGAATCAATCAACAGTTCCTTGTAGTTGTTTGCATCCGCGAATACGGGCTCGCAAAGGTAAGAAGGAATGACACCCGTACCGTTATCATAGCTCGTCGTATCGTTTACCGGAGCTTCTCCGCCCTTCATAATGGCGTCTACCATCTTAACCACCTGTGTTGCCAGCATACGCGTATCCTTAAAGATGGACATGGACTGTTTTCCGGCAATCATATTCTTTACGTTGGCAATATCACAGTCCTGACCGGTAATAATCGGCCATTCACCCGTATAAGCAGCGGACAGCGCATTGGTTACGCCAAGTGCGGTGGAATCGTTGGAGCAAAGAACCGCATCCAGTTTCAATCCGTCCGCGTAATAAGAAGCGATAATGGCATCCATCCTGGACTGTGCCGTTTCCGTTGCCCAACCGGCAGTCGCCACTTTTTCAAAATCAACGGAGCCGGACTGTACGACCAGTTTTCCTGCTTCAATGTAAGGATTCAGCACATCCATGGCGCCGCCGTAGAAAAACCTTGCATTATTGTCGCCCGGGTCGCCCGTGAAGATTTCAAGGTTGAAAGGTCCTTGCGCATTGTCAAGGTCAAGGGCATCCCTGATATACTCGCCCTGCTTGGTACCGATCATATAGTTGTCGAATGTTGCATAATAAGAAACCGCATCGGAATTTAACAGCAGACGGTCATAAGCGATAACCGGAATACCCGCATCCTTCGCCTGTGCCAAAACCGTTCCAAGGGAATCCGCGTTAATGGATGCAATAACCAAAAGCTGGCAGCCGTTGGAAATCATGTTTTCCACTTGGGAAACCTGCGTTGCAATATCATTGCTCGCATACTGGAGGTCCACCTCGTAACCTGCCGCCTTAAGCTGCGCTTCCATATTGGAGCCGTCCTGGTTCCAGCGCTGCAGGTCTTTCGTGGGCATTGCCACACCGATCAGGCCGCCGCCTGTACTTTCCGCATTCGCATCCGCCGCAGGAGTCTCCGCCGTGTCGCCGTCCGCCGTCCCGCTCCCATTGTCTGCCGGAGCCTCTGCCTCCGCCGGCGCTTCCGTCGTGGATGCCGCCGGTGTTTCCGCTTTTTCCCCGCTGCCGCATCCGGTCAAAAGGGTAACCGCCATGGCTGCACTCAGTAATGCGCATAATACTTTTTTCTTCATCTCTTACTACCTCCCAAATCAAATTTAAAAGTGTCACCGGCAAGTGTTTCCTGCCGTGGTTTTACTATACCACGGGAAAAACAGGACTGGATTGTGATCGCCTGTAAATTTCCGCGCTCCCGGCAGGCATGAAAAAAGGAAATGCTAGTATTATTTTGCGTTTACCAACATTTCCCTTAAAAATATCCTATTTGCGCCTTCTTCCCGGCACTGTTAACCCGTTCCCTTTACTCCGGCATTTTGGACGGTACGTTCAGGTAC
Organism: uncultured Lachnospiraceae bacterium; assembly: GCA_947653315.1. Taxonomy (GTDB): domain Bacteria; phylum Bacillota; class Clostridia; order Lachnospirales; family Lachnospiraceae; genus Kineothrix. The sequence goes on along the minus strand of CANTGP010000031.1, from coordinate 7,944 downwards.
ACATCCTCCTTTAAATGGAAGCCGCTGTTAATGATGACCTCATTGATATTATCTTTATCCACGCTGACCGGCTGCAGCACCACGTAAGGAATATCATAGGTACCGTCGTTTATGGTATCCCCTTCCACCGTTCCTCCTTCTGCCAGGAGTATGGCATATTCCGCTGCCGCCTGCGCCAGCTTTTCCACCGGTTTGTATACCGTCATAACCTGGGTCCCTTCCACAATCCTTTGGCATGCTTCCAGTTCGGCATCCTGTCCCACCACGGCAATCTTCCCTGCCAGCCTTTTCTCCGCAAGGGCATGTACCACCTGACCGGCAAGGCTGTCGTTCCCGCACATAATGCCGCTTACTTCTTCCACGGTCTCCGGGTTTTCATAAATATAATTTCCCGCAATTTCCGGCCGCCAGCCGTCGGCATTTATGCTGTCGATAACTTTGACATGATAACGGTCCATCACTTTCATAAAACCTTCCCTTACCAGCCTGACATTATCATCCGTCACCGGTCCCTGGAGCATGATGACACGGTTGTCCGGAAGACCGTTGTCCACCAACCCCTGCGCCATCATCCTTCCCACTTCCTCATTGTCAAAGGAAATATACAGGTCAGCGTCCGCATTCCGGATGATACGGTCATAACATATGATTTTTATGCCCTTTGCTTTTGCCTCCCGCACCACGTCCAACAGTTTTTCCCCGTCAATGCTGACAATTACGATGACATCCATCTTCTTCTCAATAAAATACTTAATTTGGCGGATTTGTTCCCCGATATCCCCGTTGGCATTCTGCACGTTTACTTGCGCGCCGTGTTCTTTTGCCGTGGAGACAAATACGTCCCGGTCCCTCTGCCACCGCTCGATGACAAACGAATCAAAGCAGATACCAATCTTTGCCCCTTCTTCCTCCTGCTCCGCATTCCCGCTGTTTTGCACCGGCACGTTTCCGCACCCGGAAACAAACAGCAGCCAAAGTGCAAGCAGCACCGCCCTGTATCCGACCCTTTTCATCTCCCCAAAACCCCCTCCTTGTATTCCGTAGGCGTCACGCCGACATTTTTCTTAAATGACCGGCTGAAATAGTTAGGATCCGCATACCCCACCATGGAACAGATTTCCTTCATGGAATACCCGGTATCCTGCAAAAGCCCCTTCGCCTTTTCCATCCGTATATGTGTCAGGTATTCTATGAAATTCTTTCCGGTTTCCTCCTTAAAAATCTTACTGAAATAATAGGGACTGATATTCACTTCCCTGGAAACATCGTCCAGCGACATATCCCGGTTGTAATGGGAAGCGATGTATTCCTTTGCCTTCTCCACCGTACTGCTGGACTTTTCCTCCTTTTTCGTCGCCACGTTCCGGCAGGCAGCGGAAATTTTATTGATAAACCATTTCTTCATGCTTTCCGTATCCGCCAGCCCCATCACCGAAGGAAGATATTCCGTGCGGCCTTTAAACCGGTAAACCATTCCCCCGTTATCATAGGCAAGGTGCTCCGCCCAAAGGACAAATTCCAGTATTTTCAGCCGGATATCCATGTCGCTGTCCGGGAAATGCTCTGCCATCCAGTCAAAAAAACGGTTGGCATGGGAAAGGGAATTATTCATGTCCCCCTTTATGACCGCGTCAAACAAAGCCTTTTCCATTTCGATGGGGTAATTATCCTCATATTCGCATGCCAGGGGTAAATCTTCCGCATGCGCCACGCTTCCCGTGGTGTCTATCAGGGCATGAAGCGACTCGTTATAAGATTCCAACTGCTTATGGAGGCTTTTCACGGAACCGATTCCGATACGGAAACTGATGTCCATCTTCTTTTTCATTTTCCGTACCAGTTCCCTCGCCTTTTCAATCAGCTCGATTCTTTCGTTATAGTCCATTTTGACTTTTCCGTAGGGAACCATTACGGGAATCTTGTTTGCCATCAGCGAACCCACCATACCGGGAAAATATTCCTTGACCAGTTCCCGCACTTCCTTATAATGGCTTTGGAGCCTCACCCCCGCGCCTACCGCGTTGGTCATATGGTTGCCCTTCTGCGCTTCCCCGCCCACCACGGTAATCATATATCCCCAGTCTTCCACGATTCCGAGCAGACTCCGGTAATTCTCCACATCTTCCTCGAAATACTCCTGAAACAGAATACTATAAATCAGGCCGTTTTCAATCATCGGTGTCACCGTTTCCAGTTTTTCCCTCACCAACAGGTCGTTGCTGCGCTTTGCCCGTTCCAAATCGATCCGGGACATGGCTTTTTTCAGCGCCCAAAGGATCTTATCCCTGTCCATCGGCTTGGTCAGGTAATCCAAAACGCCGAGGTTAATGGCTTCCTTGGCATAATCGAACTTGTCATAGGCGGACATGACAATAAAAACCACCCCGGAATTCGTCTTCCGTATCTCTTTCATCGCCTCTATCCCGCTGATTCCCGGCATATGGATATCCATTACCGCTATGTCGGGACGGAAACGCTCCGCCAGTTCTATGACATTCCGTCCCGTCTTGGCGTATTCCACTTCACACATGCCGCCAAACTCTTTTTCAATCACAAATTTCAGGGAATCAATCACAATCCCTTCATCGTCCGCAAGCATAATCCTATACATCTTCGTACTCCTTCTCCGTCAACGGCAGGTATATCCGCACCTCCGTCCCCCTGTTTTCCCCTTCGCTCAAAATGTCAATCACATCACTGCAATCGGCGGAATCGGTAAACAGTTTCAGACGGTTTATTACGTTGTCCAGTCCGATTCCGTTGGAACTGCCGGAAATGTCTTCCCCCTTTAAGCTGCCGGAAAGTATCTTCCCGATTTTTTCCCGGCTCATGCCGATGCCGTTATCCCGTATGCTGATGCAGACGCTATCCCCGGTCCCGTACACCGACAATATGATTTCCCCTTCCCTGTCAATTCCCCGGATACCATAATTGATACAGTTTTCCACAATGGGCTGTAAAATCATGCCCGGCACAGGGATACCGTTCAGGCTTTCATCAATGTTCTTCCGGAAATGGATTTCCCCGGAAAAACGCACGTTCAGGATGTAGACATAGCTGTCCACCAGCTCGATTTCTTCCCCCAACGTTACGGTTTCATTGTTTTTCTTCATATTATAGCGGAAAAATTCCGCCATATGCTGGATATACCGGTATGTCTTGTCGGCATCCTCCATCATGGCAAGCTGTGCCCCCGCGTTCAGGCTGTTAAACAGAAAATGGGGATTAATCTGGGCCTGCAGGTATTTCAGTTGGGCATCTTTTAAGTGGGCTTCCATCAGAAGTTCCTTCTCCTTCATGGCACGCTCCGTCTCCATGCTCGTCTTAATCCGTTCAATATAGGCACGGATGCTCACAATCATTTTATTGAACGCGTTTGTCACCACACCGACCTCGTCCCCCGAATGCACTTCCAAAAGCCCGATTCCGAAATTCCCCTTCGCCACCTCGTCCGCCGCTGCCGCCAGCGTTTTCAACGGATTGGTAATGGTCCTGGTCAAAACAATGGTCAGCACCACATTGCAAAGAAGCACACAGACCAAAATCCCGTTGCTGATCATCTCCAAGGACTGAAAGGACACGGAAAGCGCCTCATAATGATAGGAATTGGTCTTAAACTGTTCGTTGTTCAGACTGTAAATATACGTGGAAATGTAGTCATACAGTTCGCTTGCCCTTTCATAACGGGCATTGTATTTCTCCACGTTACGCCCCCGCTTCGCCTCTATGGTCTGCCATGTCAGCTCCAAATAATGCTCCGACATATAACGGATGTTCCGCTCCATTACCCTCATGGCGTCATTTCCCACCGTATCGTCCAGTTCCTCCACCAATGCCCGGAAATCCTGCTCGCTCCGGTAATAATCCTCCATGGAATCATAGGTCTTCGTATTCAGGTATGCCGTCATGCTGTTCTGTACTTCCGCCAATGCCTGTTCCAGCGCGTTCAGTTTCAGGTTCCCCTGATAGACTTGGTCCAGCCGCCGCACCATACTGTTAATGCTGATATACATGAACAGATTCACCGTAAAAATAATAAAACTGGTAGTTACGAGGGTAAGGGCTATTTTCGTATGGAGGGACAAATCCCGCACGGTTTTCTTCTCACGCATCCCCCGCACCGCCTTCCATATACTTTTCCACGTTTTGGTGGTTAATCACCGTTACGTCCACCGAGAAATATTCGCTCACATTCCCGAGTTCGTTATATTCATCCAAAGCCGCCACACAATATTTCCCCATCTGGGCCGTGTCTATGGAAACGGTGGAATATACCACCTGCCTTTCAATTGCCTGCAGCGTTGACGGGGAGTCGTAATAGCCGATCACATCCACTTCCCCCACCTGATTATAATCCACCACCGCCTGGTACACGCATTTGGTGCTTAAATCATCCAGGCAGATAATGATATCCGGCAGTTTCCCGCTGTCCATAAATATATCCCGGATGGATTCCTCCGCCGCAAACCGGCTTTGGTTGTCCACGGTTTTCATGTCCAGCACCGCCTTTCCTTCCATGGGCATTTCTTTCTCCACGGTTTCCTGGATACCGGAATAGAGCACGTTTTGGCTGGTATCCTGCCCGTTTCCCATCAGGACCAGCACGTTTTTTGTATTTTTTCCGCATAGCTGTATGACCTGCCTGCCGTATTCCCGCCCCAGGTTATAATTGCCGACGCCTACGAAACTTTGGCGTTCCGCTGCCGTATTATCCCCCAGCACCGTCACCACCGGAATCCCTTCCGCTGCCGCCCGGTCAATAAGCTCCTTCATCTCCCTGCTTTCGTCCGCTTCCACGATAATGCCGTCCACATGGGAACTGATTGCCACTTCCATCAACTGTTCCCGCGTATACGCCACGGAAAGATTATTACCCAAAAGTTCCACATATGTATCGCACTGCGCCCCGGCGTCCCTCGCCCCTTCATACACGGACTTCCAAAATTCCGACCCCCTGTCCTTCACAATCATCACATAATAATTCCCGTATTCTTCGTATCCCTCCCTTTCCATTCCTTTCGCCATCCGCCCCGTCTGCACCTTAAAAAACGCCAGGCTCCCCACGGTGGCAATCGCCATAAACAGCACAATCCCCGCACATAACAAAAATTTCTTCCGGTCTTCTTCCATCCTGCTCCCCACCCCGTAATATTCTGCTTGACATCATATCGCGTATTATATATTATCTTTTCTTACATATTAAACATACCCCCTGCCTCCCGTCAATCTTTTTCTGACAGGTGCGCCGAACCGTTACCGCAGACATACCGCCCCGCTTTCTGCGTATTGCGCATTTCCATGCCACATGCTATACTAAGCGTGTTTGGAAAATGTTTTCCGCAAGATGCCGGAACCGTTTGTCAGATAGCGGTAAAAGTACGGAACAAGGCGGCGGATTTACAGGAGGGAAAATCGGTGCATATTGTACTACACCAGCCGGAGATTCCGGCAAACACGGGAAATATCGGGAGAACCTGCGTGGCGACAGGTTCCGTTCTGCATCTCATCGAGCCGCTTGGTTTCCGTTTGAACGAGAAGGAAATCAAACGTGCAGGCATGGATTATTGGGAACATTTGGATGTAAGACGCTACATAAATTTCCGGGATTTTGTGGAAAAAAATCCGGGGGCAAAGATTTGGATGGCAACGACAAAAGCCCAACGGATATATTCGGACGTAACGTTCGGGGAAAACGACTATCTTATGTTCGGCAGGGAAAGCGCCGGCATACCGGAAGAATTATTGGTGGAATATGAGGAAAACTGTATCCGCATACCGATGCTGGATGAAATCCGTTCCTTAAATCTGTCAAACGCGGTAGCAGTGGTATTGTATGAAGCGCTGCGGCAAAACGGCTTTGGATCGATGCAGTTGGAAGGAAACCTGCACCGGTTACAATGGGAAAGGAAGTGATGGCAATGGATTATACTTACCGTGAGGGGAATGCGGAGATTGTCGTTGAGACGAAAGGAAAACAGGTTTGCAATAAAGTGGTGGACGAATTGGTGGCGCTGCGGAAGCAAAAACATATGACACAGCAGGATATTGCGGATGCCACAGGAATGAAACGGGCAAATATTGCGAGGGTGGAAGGAAAGAAATTCACCCCCACCATCGACGTACTGATGCGCTATGCGGAATGTCTTGGGGCTACCGTGGAAATGAAAATTGTGGAGAGGAAGGAAGGAAAGGGCTAAAAAAATTTCTTTCATAATTTTTGTAACGAATTCCTGTATTCCTGTACTTATCTTATGGGAGGTGGAAAAGTGGATAAGCAGAAGGTTGCGGAAATGTACGAGGAGAACGCAAAGGCAGTCTACAAATACCTGTTCTGCTTAACCCATAATGCGGATTTGGCGGAAGATCTGACGCAGGAGACTTTTTACCAGGCGGCGAAACGGATTGACGGTTTCCGTGGGGAATGTAAGATATCGGTTTGGCTTTGCCAAATCGGAAAACGGCTTTGGTATAAGGAACTGGAACGGCAGAAACGGCAGGAAATCCCTTTATCCGAAATGACGCAGGAGCCGCAGTCCTTTGAACACATCGAAAACGATTACCTGTTAAACGTGGAAAAGGTAGAGGTGTTCCGGATGCTGCACCATTTTGACGAAGCGACGAGGGAAGTCATGTACCTGCGGCTGACCGGGGAACTGAGCTTTTCGGAAATCGGAAGCATTATGGGAAAAACAGAAAACTGGGCAAGGGTCACTTTTTACAGGGGCAAACAAAAATTAATGAAAGGGAGAGAACAATGGAACAACGGTTAGTGTGTGATACGGTAAGGGATTTACTTCCCATGTACATCGACCATATGACCAGCGATGCGTCAAACGGGTCGATTGAGGAACATATCGGCAGTTGCAGCGAATGCCGGACGGTGCTGGAACAGATGCGGGAACCGGTAACGGTGGAAACGGCGCCGGAAGTAACGGAATTTAAAAAATTCCTGAAAAAATCAAAACTGAATATCTTCTACTGGATTATGGGGGCGGCGGCAGCCATTGCCGTGCTGACCTGTTTCATCGTCAATCTTGCGGTGGAAAAAAGGCTTTCCTGGTTCTACATTGTGCTGGCAGGTATCATTACCGGCTATTTTCCCGTTTATGTTGCGGTAAACGGACAAAAGCACAGGATTTTGAAAATGCTGGCGTCACTGAATGCCTGTGTGTTCCTGCTGCTGGGAGTCATTCAGCTCGTGCTCCGCTACCGGATGGGAATCGGAAGCATTTGGTTTTGGGATACCGGACTTCCGATAGCGGCGCTTTGGACCGTCCTGGTATGGGCCGCCGTGGCAATACGGGTAAAGCTGCACGGCAGCGTTCTGACGGCGCTGGCGGTATTTGCGGTATTTGCGGTTTTCGGCAATTACCAGACGAACGTAATCTGCGGGTATTACAAAGACTTTGGGGATTATGCGGCGAATTTCGCATCCAACGGATTAGGAAATGTGGTTGCCGCCGCCCTGCTGTTTGTCATTGATTTTGCGGTTTATGTCAGAAAGGGAAAAAACAGGTATGGAAAATAGTTATTTTAACGATGCACTGTCCAATTTTACCAAAGATTTCGCATACGGCGGGGCAATCCGCCATTTGGTGGACAAGGGATACTCGGCGGAACGGATTATCCGGGAATTTAAATATCCGCTTTCGCGGGAAAGCATCGAAAAAACAGTGGCGGATTACCAAAAATCAAAAAACACAAAAAAATAAGCGCCGCCAAAAATAATGGGCGGATGCCAATCCTCCGGCAGTGACAGCGGAAGTTAATCTTCCTTAATCTTCATCGTCACCGTCGGAGGATTTTGCCAGCGTAAAGATAAATTCCGAACCGACCCCTTCCGTACTGATCACGTTGATATGCTCCCCGTGGGCATGGATAATTTCTTTTGTAATCGACAGTCCCAATCCCGTCCCCTTTTTATCCTTGCCCCTTGAGGCATCC
>CANTGP010000030.1 GCA_947653315.1 uncultured Lachnospiraceae bacterium | reverse complement strand
TCCATGTTCTTCCGGTTTACATTGGTAACAAGCCACGTAGGGATTTCCCATTCCAGCAGACGGCAGACCCCCTCTACCGCCTGTTCATAACTGCCCTCCCCGTCCGGAAATTTCCTGGTTTTGTTATGGATAAAATCAGGTCCGTTCACCGTAACGTAAACCGCCGACAGAATATCATGGTTATTCCAAAGCAGCGTCCTGTTATTGCCGATTTCCACTCCGTTGGAAAATGCAATCAGGTTCGTCTGTATGTTTTTTCTTTTATTCCAATCCGAAAATTCCCGGTAACTTACAAAAAACCGCTCCATGACCTCCCGGTTGTCGGGCAGGAAAGGTTCTCCCCCGAATAATACCACCGTCACATCGGTGCATTCCTCGTTTTCCGTCACCTTATGCATGACCTGAAATGCGTGTTCCAAACCTTCCAGGCTCATAAATTTCCGCTCTTTCGGTATGTCTTTATAATTGCAGTAGGTACAGGAGAGGTTGCAGTCATAGGTTAAATGCAGAAAAAATGTCCATGACTTCAGGTTATGGGCATATGCCTGCTCCAAAATCCCGTTCACATATGCCCTTTCTTCGTCCTCGTCCCCAAAAAGAAACTTCTTGTCTTTCAGGATGCGGGTTTCCTCCGCATAACGGGACGATGCTTCTTCCCCTTTTCCCGCTTTTACCAGTTCCAGCACCTTTTCCGTTTCTTTCGTTTTTTCCACTATCTGACCGGATACCATATGAAGCAGAAGCACCTTTCCCGAATCACACAGGTGCTCCACGATATATTGGGATTCATACATTTTTCCGTCTCCTTTCCGTAGTCTTTTCTTTCCATATTCTTTCCTTTCCGTAGTCTTTCCGTTTCCTGTTCCTCATTTCAAAATCCCCCATGCATTGTCCGGTGCGTGTATTTCATGAACACGTCCTCTAACGTCGTCTCATGGTACTGTACGTCCCCCACTTCCTTTTTCAATTCGGCGGGTCTTCCCCGGACAACCAGTTTCCCCCTGTCCATAATCGCCACCTCGTCGCAAAGCTCCTCGGCTTCCTCTATGTACTGTGTGGTCAGCAGCACCGTATGCTCCTTTTTTAAATTACGTATCATTTCCCACAGTTCTTTCCGGATAATCGGGTCCAGTCCCACGGTAGGCTCGTCCATAATGAGTATTTCGGGAGATTGTATCAGCGCCCTTGCAATCAGGACCCGTTGTTTCGTTCCTCCCGACAGCATATGGATCTGTTTGCCCGCATTCTGCGTAAGGCCAAATTCCGCCAGCAGTTTCTCTGCTCTTTCCGCCGCGTCTTTTCTGCTTATTCCGTAATACCGTGCGTGGAACAGCAGATTTTCAAATACCGTCAAACCGCCGTGCAGATTATTCGTCTGCGGAACCAGACCTATCATGGCTTTCGCCTCCACGGCATCCCGAATCTTCCGGTTATGGATGGATACACTGCCGGCATCCGGCCTTGCCAACTGACACAGGATTCGGATCAGCGTCGTTTTCCCGGCGCCGTTCGGGCCGAGCAGACCGAATACTTGTTTTGGAGCGATATCCAAATTCATATGGTCCAGTGCCGGCACCGCTCCATAACTCTTTGTCAGATTATTGATTTTCAGACTCATAACGTCATTTCCTCCTAATCAATCAGATTTTTTTTGAATACTGCCGTTGCCAGTGCCAACATCACGGCATCCAAAAGCAGGACTACCAGCAAAAACAGAAACGTATTCCGGGAAACGGCTCCAAACGCACAATCCCTGAAAATATTCACCATATAGTAAAGCGGTGAAAGATGCAGCAGCCATGCATATCCCCCGAGGATGGTACGCTGGAAAAATGTTTCGCTGAAAAACATTAAGGGCATGACTACCAGATTCAGCATTCCCGAAAACGCATCATGGTTCGGCGCCACCACCGCACAGACGATGGAAAACATGCAGAAAAACATTCCCGCCAAAAACAGCGAGACAATTCCCACAACCGCTCCCAAAACGGAAAAATGATATTCCGCACCCAAAAGCAGGGAAATCACAAACAATACCGCCCCTCCCGTTAACGCTTTCGTCGCCGTTCCCATGGATTTCCCAAGGATAATATCCCGTACCCGGAACGGCGCCGCCAGTAATTCCTCAAAGTTCTTAATCTGTCTAAAATCCGTCAGATGGTCAAACCCTGTCACGAAAGTACACATGGTCATCATCGTGATAACCAAAATGCCGCTGGCAGCAAACGTAAAATAATCCGTTTCCGCCGTTAAGGTGATGGATTTGCCCATGATTTTCCCTACGGCAACTAAAATAATGAGCGGCAGCATGATGCCCGGCAGTACAATACCGGGCGCATTTTTCCTGAATACCGCCATTTCCCTTTTCCACAATAGTAAACCCATAATCTTCTCCTTTCGTTATCCGTTCCAAATTCCTATCCTTAATCATACAAAAGGTCGTCGTGTTTCAGCCTGGATGCGGCATCCGTTTCCAGGAAAAGTTTCAGGATATTTTTTATTCCGCTGCAATTCGGGTTATTGCAGTCCCCGTTCTTTTCCACCGCTTCAAACGCGCAGCCGCCGCCGCACAAAAACGCAACGGAACATTCCCTGCATTTCGGAATGTTTAAAAAACTCCTGCTTTCCCACCAATCCTTCATTTCCTTATCATAAACAATATCCGGCATGAAGTTGCCCACCGCATATTCCCATAATCCCATGGAAGGGGCGCAGGCGTATATATTGGCGTCCACGGAAAACGAATACTGGCTGCCTTTATTGTTACAGCCGCTAAACTGGTGGTAACTGCCCGCCTTCGCATTCTTCCCGGCAGCTTCCATAAACTGCAGTGCTGTCTTAAGCTGCTTCAAATCCCCGAAATTATAAAAATCCTCATGCAGCTCTCCTTCTTCCATCAGGCTGACCACCGCTTTTACCAACTCGTCTTCCGAAATCACATTGTCGTTTTCCTGCCTGTGGTCCTTAATCCTGCTGACAAAACAGCCTTTGAAATTGGGATGTCCAATCCACTTGTTTTCACGCGCCACTTCATAAATTCCGGGAAGCTGTCCCACGGTCTTTTTTCCCACATTGCAGACCGTCAGCGTATTGATTCCCAAAGAAAGGAATGTATCGATTCCCTTGATAACGTCGTCAAAGCTGCCCCTGCCGTCCTCCGTGATTCTTTCCCTGTCATGATGCTCTTTCTTCCCGTTCAGGGTAACGAAAACAAGGGAAACCATGTCCTCATACTCCATAAGCAGTTCCTTGAATTCCGGCGCCTGGGTAGCGTTTGTAAAAATGGTGAAAATACATTTTCTGCCTGCCGCCGCCTCATTTTCCACATGCTGCTTTGCCTTACGGAAAAAATATTCCACCGAAGCATAATTCTCTTTTAATAACGGTTCCCCTCCCGATAAGACGATTCTCGAGCACTTGCGTCCCGACTTCTCCTGCATCTGTACCATCGCCCGGAATACATTGTCCATATACGTCTTGTCCATAACCGGCGTTTCCCTGTCCAAGTACCTGTAACAGCAATAACTGCACCTTAAATTACAGTCATACGTTATGTAGTTAAAAAACGTGACGGGCTTATTCTTCATTTTTTCCAAATAGCTTTCATACGCCTGTTCCACCATCTTTTTTTCCTGCCCCTCGTCTTCCAGCAGGTACTTCCCTTCCATGAGGAATCTTTTCGTTTCCTCCGGTACCGTTTCTTCCCCGTTGCGTTTCAGCCGTTTATAATCCTCGTAGATTTCCGGCGTAACGGGGTCTATCCTTCCTGCCAGCGTTTGAAGCAGATACCGTTCTCCCCGGTCCGTCAGAATGTCATCGCAATATTTTGATAAATACATTTTTTTCCTTCCTTTCTCCTTAAGAATGTCATTCCCTCAATAAATCCCTGTAACGGATACGGATGCCATGATACACAGCGTCCAAATAGGTATGCAGCAGCTTTTCGGAATCGGTGCAGCAGGGCAGGTATTCGCTTCCGTTTATTTCCTTTGCCGCATAGGCGCATCCGCCCCCGCAGAGAAATGCCACCGGACAGTCCCGGCACTTTCCGATTGCCCTTACCTCCCGGCGCTTCCACCACTGCGCCTTTTTGTCGTCCACGGCCCCTTCCGGGCTGTATGCGCCTATTTCATAACCGCGGATTCCCATGGCGCCGGAACAGGTATATAACGTTCCGTCCGCATCGTAGGAAAACTGTGAGAGGCTTCCCGAAGAACAGCCGTAGGGCGTATGGAATGCCTTACTGCTTTTCCCCGTGGAAAACAGGTAAAAGTTCTTGACCGCTTTTAACAGTCTCATATCGCCGAAATTATACATATTCTGCGCTTCTTCCTTACCTGCCAGCCGTTTTACGGCTTCCTCCAGCAATTCCGATTCCGTCACCGCATTTTCGTGGTTTTGGTCGTAATATTTGATTCTGCCAAAATAATATCCTTCAAAATTCCCGTATTTGTCCCACCCCCTTTCTTTTACCAGCCTTACGTTTTCCGTCAGTTCATCCAGATTCGTGCGGTCTATGTTTGTTACAAGCCATGTCCGGATTCCCGTTTCCAACAGTTCGCCGACTCCCCGCGCCACTCTATCAAAGCTCCCTTTCCCGTCGCCGGATATCCGTAAACGGTCATGGATGGACTTTGTTCCGATTAGCGTCACCAATATATGCTCGATATACTCCCTGTATTTTCCAAGCAGTTCCCGGTAAAAAGGCAGCTCCATGCCATTGGTAAAAATCATTGCCCGACACCGCCTTCCAAACTCCCGCTCCCTGTCTGCCAGCTTCTTTATGCTTTCCAACGCATATTCCACAAGCCCGTAGCTGCTCCTTTGCAGCGGTTCGCCCCCGAACAGGCATATCCTGCTGTTTCTTCCCGACTCCCGCTGTGTTTTTTCCACCATCCGCATCACGCGGTCAATGTCCGCGCGTTCCATTACCTTTTTCCTGTCCCTCAGACCCGCATAACAGCAGTAGGTACATTTCAGGTTGCAGTGATAGGACAGGTAAATGACATGTGCCACCGGTTCGCTTTCCAGTTCCTTCCTCCTCCGCTCCATCCAATACTGCACCAAACGGTCTTCTTCTTCCTTATCCCCAAACAGCAGCCCGGCACGCAGCAGCGTTTTCCTTTCTTCCTCCGTCAGCCCGTCCGCAGTCAGATTTCCCGAGGAATCCGCTCCCGCAGGGAACAACTGCCCGGAAACCGGCCGGTCCCCGTCATCTAACCGCGTCATTCCCCCGCCCAGGGTATTTAACAGAACCCTGCTGCCGTCCGGGTATTGGTGGATGATATGGTATTTCGATAAATACATGTTGTCCTCCTTTCCCTCTGTTTCCTATTTCCCGCTTATGTACTTCTCATATTCCGCCAACGCCTGCAGCGGGAAAACCGAAGCGTAAATCTCATAACAGGCAGGTTCGATGGCTGCCGCCGCGTAAGACGCTTCCCCGCCCGCCAGTATTTTGTCTGCCAAATAACCGATCCCCCTGTCGATGGCCTTCCGGTCCGCATATTTGTATTTCATCAGGGAAAGCACACACCATGCGGTATGTTCCAAGGTACTCTTACCAATCACGGGAGTTTTGGAATAGTAGCTCCGGTAATTTTCCCCCCATCCCCCGTCATCGTTCTGCGTATGCTCTATCCAGCTTACGGATTGCTTCACATAAGGAGCCGTCTGCTTTTCCCCTGCTGCCGCAAGTCCCAGTAAAACCCTGGACGTCCCGTAATAATAGCAAAGTCCCCATCTTCCGTACCAGCAGTTTCCCGCCCGGTCCTGCATGAGCCAGTTTCTCGCCCTGCCGATGGCCTCCCCGGCTGCCCTGTCATTCCGGAAGCTGAGCGCAAGCAGCGCATGGCCGGTTACGTCGGCGGTGGAAGGGTCTTTTAATTCATGACCGTATTCCACATGGTACGGCGGAAGCAGCCCCGGCTGCTTCACACTTTGGTTCTTGTCAAAGGCGCCCCATCCCCCGTCCAAATTCTGTCTGGACAGGAGAAACCCATATCCCTTTTGGATGGTACGCTTCGCCACGGTAAAGCCCTGGGCTTCCGCTTTCTTCAGCGCAATCAACGCCAATGCGGTATCGTCATGGTCCGGCAGTTCCCTGTTGCTGTGGGTAAATGCCCACCCTCCTGAAATCCCCTGGTTTTGGGTCAGGAAATAAATACCTTTTTGGACGGCTTCCCGTATTTCCGGTTTCCCGTCCTTTACCTCTAACAGCGAGGAAAGCGCCAAAGAAGTATTCCAAATGGTCAAATCAAACCGGTTCAGCCTGCCCTTTTCCTGTTTTTGCATCCGCAGGAATTGAAGTCCTGCCTGGATACACTCCGCTTCCTTTCCATAACCCGACAAATGCAGGGCATAGATTGCCCCGATAGTGGGCAGTATGGTATCAAACCAGCTCCCGTTCCTTAATTGCGCATCCAAAATACGTCTTTCCAATAATTCCAATGCCTTCTTTGTCACAATCCCTATCCGCCGCCCGTTCTTCCTCGTACCCACAATCTGAAGCTGGGGAAATGCATTTCTCGTCCATGCCGACGGAAAGAGAAAATAACTCCAAAAGAATACTTTCGGGAATTTCATATGCAAATATCCCAAAACCTTCCCAATCCATGAGGGAATATACGCCAAGACCGCCGGAGGGAAAAAGAACTTCTCCCCTTTTTCCCTCACAAGCATCTCCGTGTACGGGTCCAGCCAAACGCTTCCGTTATAAGTATTCAGCCACCGCTGCGTCTTTTCCATGTTTTCCCCGTACCTTGCCAGCGCCGTATAGGCGATGATGGTGCTTTTATAATCCGAATCCGATTGGCTGCCGTCCGACAATGCCCCCCATGAGCCGTCCTCTTTCATCCGGCAGAGCAAATCCTTTTTTAAATCCTCCACGTCTTCTTCCACTCCGAGTTCATGAAGCAGAATCAGGTAGGCGGCATCCGCCCATGCGTTAAAGTCCACGGCTCCCGAAAAAGAACCGTCCGGGTTTTGGTAATCCAACAATTTGTCCACCGCCAAATCCCGCGCCAAATAAACTTTTCCCATATTACTGACCATATCCGTCTTCCTCCCATTTCTTCCTTTTTCGCCCGCCGGATTATACCGCTGCCGCCAAAACCGCAGCCCCGGCAAGTTCCATTACCCACAGGAGCGTAGTCCCTGCCTTTGTCACGATTCCGCAATGGGCTTCAATGGCATCATAATTACCGCGCTTCCTGTAAACCCGCAGGACCAAATCCGTCATGAACAGTGCCAAAACAGCCATACCTGCCCAAAAATATACCCGCATTGCCGTTCCGCCATGCGCCGCCCGGTATGAAAACAGCCAGCAAAGCGCCCCTGCCGGTATGAAGACCATACCTATGTTAAGGGCTGCCCGGTACCCCCATGTGACCGCCACGGTATTCACGATACCCTGGTCGTCCTTCCAGTCCCATACCTCGCCGATCATGAACAATCCGAACAGGTTGATTCCAAGCCCGGCCGTGCACCAAAACAACAGACTCCCCATGCCAATCCCCAAACCGTTTCCAAAGCCGTTTCCGAAAAGGAAATAACCAAAAGGAACCGTGATTACAATCGGCAAACCGCGTGCAATGTCGCCTAAAATGACCGTTCTCTTGAACCGGATTGGTTCAAAGGAGTACGTCAGCGCCCAAAATGTCCCTACCGCCCATAATACCGTTAAAATCCACCGTTCCAGTAACAAAGACAGCGCCACAATCAGGATTAGTCCCGCCAGTACAAACAGCCATATTGCCGACAGCAGCTTTCCTTTTCCCACGGTATCCACCGAATCCGACAATTCCGACTTAAACCGCTTATCCATCTCATAATCCGCATAAACGTTTGCCCACACCGTAAAATAATGACTGCAAATCACCGTCAGCAGACCCAGCACAAAAACGACCGCCAATGGAATCCCGTCCCGGATTCCCCGGTTTCCCATTCGGTAATCCGCAAATCCCAATAAAATGCCCGTAACGAACGGGGTCAGATCCGCCGTAAAGTATTCAATCCGTCCCCCCGTTATAAAAAGCGCCTTTAAAAACCGTTTCATTCCGCTATCCCTCCTTTTTCCGATTCCAAAGCCAGACTGCTGCGGTAATCTCCCAACGCCATTAACGGAAAGATTTTTGCGTAATTGGTATTTTCATAGATTTCCAAAGCCCCTACCGTATGGGGAGACGGCCAGTTTCCGTCTTCCGTCTGGGTATCCAGCAAATAACGGACTCCCCGCTGCACCGCTTTGTCATGGGGGCTTTTCACAAGCAGCAGCGCGGAAACCGCCCACGCGGTTTGGACAGGGCTGCTGCTGCCGACGCCCCCGTATTCTTCCTTAAAATATGCCAAATAATGTTCCCCCCAGCCGCCGTCCAGGTTTTGATGCTCCAGCAGCCAGTTCACCGCTTTTTGGATATACGGCTGGTCCATGTCCTCACGGACGGCATAAAGCCCCCGCAATACCCTGGATACCGCATAGATATAGCAAAGCCCCCATCTTCCGTACCATGCGCCGGAAGGAAGCTGGTCCCTCTTAAGAAATACCAGCGCGCGCTTGACCGGCTTATCCTTTACCGTATACCCGTTTTCGCCCAAAGCCCTTAAAACATGCCCCGTAATATCGGCGCAGGCAGGGTCTTTTAAGATGACGAGACTGTCTTCCACGCTGGTCGGAAGCGTTCCCGGCTTCTTTTCGGCCTGATTCCTGATAAATGCCCCCCAGCCGCCGTCGGAATTCTGCATGCCGATCAGCCACTCCACGCTTTGGCGGAGATACTCATGGTTTTTGTAATAACCGTCCAACGCCTGTATGGTCACGGAAGTATCGTCGCAGTCAGGATAAATATCCACTTCCGGGCAGAATCCCCATGCATTTGACGGGAATCTGGAATGAATCAGGAAATCCACCGCCCCTTGCACCCTTTGGTCGTTATCCGGTATTCCCGCGCTTTTTAATGCCAGCAGGGTCAGCGAAGTATCCCATACGGAAAGCCAAAACCGATGTACATAACCGCTTTCGGGATTTCTCCTGGACCTTAAAAATGCCAGCCCCTTCTGCATCACATTGCTGTTTATGTCATACCCCAGTTCCTTCAAGGCAAGCATGGGATACACGGACGGCTGGAAAGTCCCGAACCACCCTCCGTTGCTTAACTGGTTTTCCAACAGACTTTTTTCCGCCTTCTTAATCGCCATTTTCCGGAACGGACTGGACAGGAATTTCTTTTCTTTCAGTGTCTTAACGATGATTCCCCCCATCGCCCCGTCCCTTACCCATGCCGGAATGAATGTTTTAAAATAAAATTTGGTGTGTTTGGGCGCAAGCATAACCTCGATGGGCGGAATGGCGATATCCTCCCATTTCTTCCTGCCGAAATACGCCAAAAACAAATCGGTGAAGGGATCGATGTATTTTTCATCCACCTGCTTCATATACCGTTTGGCTTTTTTTACATGATCCCCATATCCCCCGTAGATTTCCAATGCCAGCAGGCAGACCACCGTATTCCTCGCACTGGCCGCCTTTACCTCAAGGATATCCGCAATCTCATTTTCCGTTAAATCGGGATGCGGGGGCGTCTCCTTGTCCAACAGCCCCCAGCTTCCGTCCGCCCTTTGGTGGGCGGCAATCCATGCCAATGCCTTCCGTTCCCACTCCGGTTCGCTGATATTCAGTATTTTATTGGTAATCAACGCCACCGCCGTGGGGTAGGCATTGTAATAAATATCCCCGTTCCAATATCTGTTCAGCTTTTGGTTTTGGAAAATATTTTCCACCGCCTTATCCATGACGCCTTCCAGCTCATGCAACATAATTCTTCCTTCCATTTTCCGTTCTCCTTTCTGCTTTCCTTCCTGTTTTCCTCTCTGTTTTCCTTATTTTTCACAGCACCGGTATTCTTTTATAATTCTTTCCGCCAGCGTATCCTTATCCAACCCAAGCTCCCTCTTTATCCCGTCTATGGTCCCATGCTTTACAAACATGTCCCCGATGCCGATATTCAACACATGCACATTACTACCGCTGCCCGCCAGGTATGCCGAAACCTGCTGTCCGTATCCCCCGTTCCACACATTTTCCTCCATCGTTACAAACAGCCGGTGCCCACACGTCAGCTTAAACAGCAATTCCCTGTCAAACGGTTTGATAAACCTGACATTGACCACGCTTACCCAATACCCCTTTTGCGCCAGGATATCGTGGAGCCGTACCGCATCCTCCACCATGCTCCCCACCGCCAGCAGGGCAATATCCCTGCCCGGCATGAGTACCTCGCTTTTTCCCAGCCTGATTGCATCCCTTTGCGTTACGGGACATGTATACGCCCTCCGTTTCGGATAACGGATGGCGAGCGGGGCAGGAAATTCCAAAGACCAAAACAGGAATTCCCTAAGCTCGTCCTGATCTCCGGGCGCCGCCACCGTCATTCCCGGCATCAGCGTTAAATAGGAAAGATCAAAAATCCCCTGGTGTGTCTCCCCGTCTTCTCCCACAATACCGGCGCGGTCCAGACAAAACACCACCGGAAGCCGTTGTAAACATACGTCGTGAATGATTTGGTCAAACGCCCTTTGCAAAAACGAGGAATAAACCGCCACATACGGTCTTAATCCCCCCGCCGCCAGTCCTGCGGCAAATGTCACCGCATGCGCTTCCGCAATTCCCACATCATAAAAGCGCTGCGGATATGCCTCACGGAATCCGCAAAGCCCTGTGCCGTGCTCCATGGCCGCACATACCGCCGTTACCCGGTCGTCCTTACGTGCGATATCCGTCATTGTCTTTCCGAATACATTGGTATAGCTTTCTTCCCGTGCCGTCCCCGCCAATCCGTGATACCATACCGGGTTCTTTTCCGCCGGTTCATATCCCTTTCCCTTTTCCGTAAGTACGTGCAAAAGTACCGGTCTGCCGCATCCGAAGGCATCTTTCACCGCCGGTACCAAAACCCCCAAGTCATGACCGTCCAGGGGACCCCTGTATTCCATATTGATACCGTCAAAAAAAGCAGCCGGTGAATGCTTTCTTCCGCTGCTGTTCAGCCACTCCGCCAACGCCCCCACATTGGGCGATATGGACATTCCGTTATCGTTAAAAACAAGAACCAGATTTCCTTTTAAATAGGTAAGATGGTTGAATGCCTCATAAAACATTCCTCCCGTTGCCGCCCCGTCGCCAACCACCGCCGCTATTTTATAATCCTGCCCCAGCCGTTCCCTTGCCGCCGCAAAGCCGAGCGCTGCCGAAAGCGCCGTTGAGCTGTGTCCCGTGCCAAACGCATCGCTGCCGCTCTCCGACCTTTTGGGAAAACCGCTGATACCCCCAAAAGTCCTTATTTTCCGGAACTCCCGTCTCCTCCCCGTCAGGATTTTATGTACATAGGACTGGTGCCCCACGTCAAAAATCAGTTTATCTTCCGGAAAGGTCATGCACAGGTGCAGTGCCATCGTCACTTCCACAATTCCAAGGTTGGATGCGAGATGCCCTCCCGTATGGCTGATTACATCGACCAGGCAGCTCCGTATTTCCTCCGCCAATAATCCGTAATCGGACGGCGGAATTTTCCTGATGTCATTTGCCGATTTTATTTGATCCAGTCTGCTGTTCACCATACGGACCCCCATCCCCTTATCAGGCAGGCAATCAGGACGCTGAAAGCGGATACCGCCACCCAGGCGGGTATGATCATTTCATTTTTCTTGATAATCCTTTCCATCTCCGCATCCTCCTTATGCGCCGCATAAAGCAATACCGCCATGCCGTAAAAACTGAAAGCCTGTCCGGCCGCAATCACGATCAGGCCGATGGAATTCCCATAGTGGGAATAACCGGCAATCAGGCACAGAAATCCCGCAAAAACCAATAACATCGAAACCCTGACGGAACGGATAACTCCCATAAGCACGGAAGGTGTCCTGATACGGTCATTTTTATCTTCCGTATAGTCCGCCGTCGTATAATACAGTCCGTTCCCATACTGTACCAACGCCAGCCCCAAAATCATCAGAAATGCCGGCGCCTGCATCGTTTCCCTTACGGTATACCACCCGAACAGCGGCGGAAGGAACATAATAATCAGGAACAGCGACAGGGAATTCAAAAATCCCCTCTTTTTAAACCGCAAAGGCTCCACCGAATAGGCAATGGTGAAAAAGGTTCCCACAAGAAGCAGCAAAAGAAGAATAAACTTTCCCGTAATATACGTCAAAATCCCTCCCAAAGCCAAAAAAAGGACCGCTTCCGCAACCAGCATGTTCCTCACTTTCCTTTTTCCCACCAAATCGATTGCCGCAGGCAGCCTCTTTTTGGTGGGTGATTTCCTGTCAAATTCATAATCAAAATAAACGTTTATGGCGCCGCCCCAATAGGTCGCCACATTATAGGTCAGAAAAGTCAGCAGCACAGGCCAGGTAAACAGATCTTTCCATGTGGCGGTTCCGAGTACCATAAAGGAAATGATAATTCCCTCGCTGACCGGCGTAAACTCAAACCTGTTAATGGCAAGATACGCCTTTATTTTTTCCCATCTACTTGCTTTATCCATTTCATTCTCCTTTCTTTAACGGCAGCCCGTACCGGCATTTTTACCGGCAGATACCGGAACCGTTATATCGTATCCCGCAGGTAATCCATTATCCCGCTTATTTCGTCCAATGCATCGCTCCTGCCGTAATCCGTCAGGATATCGTATGCCGTCCTCAAAGACCTTTTCATTATTTTCCCCGCTTCCCGTACACCGCCCGTATCCAGTAAAATCCGCTTTATCTCCCCGCTTCCCCTGTCCCTTCCCAAAGCATAATGTTCCTTCAGCGCCGCTTTCACATACCGTCCCCCGTTCCTGTACGCAAGAATAACCGGCAGCGTAACGAGACGCCTTTGTATATCGGAAGACCCGTCTTCCCCGTCCGCCGCCATAATATCCGCGATGTCATTCCTTATTTGGAACGCGTATCCCAGCTCTTTTCCCGCATCGCCAAGATTTTCCACCGTTTTTAAATCCTGGTCCGCCATAAACGCGGCAGCCTTAAAAACGGCTTCAAAAAAACAAGCCGTTTTCTTTTCAATTACCTGAAAATAAACGTCCTGTCCGGCATCGATATTTCCCAGCAGTTTTTTTTCTTCCTTCTGTCCGCCACACAGCATCAGGCCATTCCAAATCATCTGCCTGCGGACCGCCCCGGCGTTTTTCCCCTGTACCGAATTCAATTCCTGCATTGCCGCAAAAATCAGGAAATCGCCCATAATCAGCGCATCGCTAAGGCCATATTCGGAAACAAACGATTTTCCGCCCCTTCTGGCCAGTCCGTTATCCATGATGTCATCATGAATCAGGCTCGCACTGTGAATCCACTCTATCCCTACCGCAGCCCTTCCCATTCCCCTTTGCGGACAATCGGAAAAAAGCAGGTATACCAAGTAAAACAGCACCGGCCTAATGAGCTTGCCCTCACTGTCTGCCATCCGGTCCGTCATTTGCGCCATATTCCCGTTACCCGCTTTCAACTGCCGTATCATCCTTTTTTTCTCATTCGTAAAATCGGATTCAATCATCCGTTTTAGTCTTTGGTTTTTTATTTCATACACCGGAATTCCCTCTTTCTTTTATTTTCTGTCGAAAAGGTTACGATATTCCTTATAAACCTCATCAATCATCATCCGGAACCAAACCGTATATTTTTCCGGTTCCCGCTTCATATCTTCCTTTATTTCCGCGTAAGGAACATATTTAAAATCCTTCACTTCC
>CANTGP010000029.1 GCA_947653315.1 uncultured Lachnospiraceae bacterium | reverse complement strand
ATATGACGCAAATTGGGACAACATCTTGCAGAAAGCAATTTTCAAACACGCTCTAGGCTGTCTGTCCGCAGGTATGTCCTGCGGGCAGATTTTTAACAGAAAACGCATAATTTTATCACAAAACGGTCACATTTCACTTTTATACTAAATGCAAAAGTAAGGAACAGCAATAGGAACAGCAATAAGGGAAAGAAGCAGGAAGTAAAAGGGAAAAAAGCAGTACAAGTATAAAGGAACCAAAAAACAGTCAAACAAAATAACCAAACCGGGAAAGAGGTAATAATTATGTATGGGAACAATTATCCAGGAAACAATTATCCAAATGATTATGGTACCGGAAGAAATACAGTGGACGGTACGGCAAGGGAAGTGAGTACGGAAAACGGCAATGCCGGAGGGGCAAACGCCGGGGGAACCGGCGGAAGCAGCGGGTACGAAAACGGCCGGTATGGGAACAGGGACTACTACGGCGGCGGGAACGGATACGGTTCCGCCACAGGCGGGGAAAACCGTTACGGAAATGCTTATGGAACCGGAAACGGTTATCCGGCGGGCGACGGAAAGAAAGGGAAGAAGAAAAAAGACGGAGCAGGAACCGCTTATTGGAAAAAAGCGCTTGTGGCGGTCAGCATGGGGCTGTTTTTCGGAATCTGTGCCGGCGCCGGGTTCTTTGCGGTGACTACCGTTACGGATGCCCTGAAAGGGAAGGAAAATGCCGGAAAGGAAACCCTGGAAGCGGCGGAAAGCGTTTCTTCCGGGACGGAAGCGGACATTCCGGATGGAACGCAGGAGGCGGGCAGTATAGCGAAAACGACGGATAACGTGACGGTTCCTGCAGGCACGTCAGGCGCACAGGCAGTGATTATGGACGTCAGCGGCGTAGTGAACAATGTAATGCCGTCCATCGTATCCATAAATAACACGTATACACAGAGAATGTCCTATTTCGGACAAATGTTGGAAAGCGAATCCACGGCGGCAGGCTCCGGCATTATCGTGGGGGAAAGCGACACGGAACTGCTGATTGTTTCCAATTACCATGTCATCCAGGATGCGGATAAGCTGGTGGTACAGTTCGTGGACGGTGCGGAAGCGGAAGCACAGATGAAAGGTTCCGACCCGGAGATGGATTTGGCAGTGATAGCAGTGCCGCTTGACAACGTAAACGCCGATACGAAAAACGCCATAGCGGTTGCGGCTTTGGGGGACTCCGACAGCCTGACCGTGGGGGAACCGGCGGTTGCCATCGGAAATGCCCTTGGCTACGGACAGTCGGTGACGGTAGGCGTGATCAGTGCATTGGACAGGATTATTGATATCTCCAGCACGGGCGAAATCCGCACGGACACCGAAGACGGCGCGAAATTCATCCAGACCGATGCGGCAATCAATCCGGGCAATTCCGGCGGCGCGCTTTTAAACATGAAGGGCGAGGTAATCGGAATCAATTCCAATAAAATCGGCGGTTCCGCCGTTGAGGGCATGGGTTATGCAATCCCGATTTCCGCGGCAAAACCGATTATTGAGGATTTGATGTTACGGGAAACAAGGACGAAAGTATCGGAGGACAACAAAGGCTATTTGGGAATATCGCCGTTAACGGTGGTGGAGCAGATGACGGAAGATTACGGCATGCCAAAAGGAGTATACGTATCGCAGGTATTTGAGGGTACGGGAGCGGAAGCGGCAGGCATCGTAAAAGGCAATATCATTACGGAATTTGACGGCAATAAAATCGGCAGTTCCGAGGATCTGCTGCGGGTAATGGAATACTATTCCGTGGGCGATACGGTTCAGGTAACCGTTATGCAGGGCAGCCCGGAGGGATGGGAAAGCAAGGAAGTTACGGTTACGTTGGGAAGGAGGACGGAGTAAGCATATTATTAGTAACATTTCAGCCTGAAATGAGTTAAGACTGAACTGTTATGTTCGCAGGAGAACGCAAAAGCCGGGAGCGGAATCCACTGCAGGGAGAAACCGTACAGTGGATTCCGCTCCTTTTGTTCAGTATGTTTGTCTTGATATCTACAAGATAGCATAGAGCTATTACAATCACTTCATACACAGCACTGGCAGGAGTTTTTTTGCGGGGCGGCGGGTGGGGCGGTACCTGTCCCGGATTTTCCGTGCTTCGTTTTCGGTGGAGTTTTTCTTAACAGAATGTGGAAACCAAAGGGAAATCGGGCATGGATGCCCGATTTAGCCCGATTCGGCAAGGATGCCGATAGAGGGCGTCCCGCAGCCTGTGAAAAACTTACCCATTCTGTTTAGAAAAACCCGCCGAAAAAAGTGCACGGAAAACCGGGACAGGTACCGCCCCACCCGCCGCCCCGCAAAAAAACTCCTGCCAGTGCGTCCGCTACCCAACATCCTTCCGGGCCGGATGATTACGGCGTATCGTTTGTTTCCAAGGTTTTAGAAAATGTTTACTTGTGTATCAATTTACGATGCATTATAATAAATATTACAGAGTCCGTGTGCCGAAACGGGAATGGCGGAACAGGGAACCGGGAAACGGCGAATAGGAAAAGAAAAGGGAGAACCGGCGGACAGGGAAGGATAGGTAAAGTGATGGGCGATTTTGACCATAAAGATTATGAGGACGAATTCCGCGACGATACGTGGAAAGACATGGGAGAAGGGGAAGTGAGCGAGGACGATTATGAGGAAGACGCAGAGTACGGCGGAAATGACGGCGGCGGGGAAAGCGCGGAACTGACGGCACAGGAGGCGGCGGATTCCAAAACCGGTAAAAAGGGAACGGTCGTACAGGACAAGAAGAAGGAAGGCGAATATGAGGATGTCTGCTTTATCTGCCGCAGGCCGGAAAGCAAGACGGGTAAGATGTTTAAACTCCCCAACAACATATCGGTGTGCAATGACTGTATGCATAAAACCATGGATACGGTCAGCCAGTTTGACTACCAGGGGATGCTTGGGAATACCAATTGGGGGGAAGAACTGGATAAAATCAGCAAGGGACAGGGATTTCCGAATATCAGCTTCGTGAACTTGGCGGATTTGCAGGGGGAAGGCGGGATTCCCAATAAGCAGAAAATGAAGCGGAAGAAGCCAAAGGAAAAAACGGAACCGGCGCTGGATATCCGTAACATTCCGGCGCCCCATAAAATTAAAGCCCAGTTGGACGAATACGTGGTGGGACAGGAGAAGGCGAAAAAAATCATTTCCGTGGCGGTTTACAACCATTATAAGCGGGTGGCTACCGGGACTATGGACGAAATCGAAATCGAAAAATCCAATATCCTGATGATTGGACCCACGGGAAGCGGTAAGACCTATTTGGTGAAGACTTTGGCAAGGCTCTTGGACGTGCCGCTTGCCATTACGGACGCCACGTCGCTGACGGAAGCGGGGTATATCGGCGATGATATCGAAAGCGTGGTATCCAAACTGCTGGCGGCGGCGGAAAACGATGCGGAGAAAGCGGAACGGGGCATTATTTTCATCGACGAAATCGATAAGATTGCCAAGAAAAGGAATACGAACTCCCGCGACGTCAGCGGGGAATCCGTACAGCAGGGAATGTTAAAACTGTTGGAAGGCGCCGAGGTGGAAGTTCCGGTAGGCGCCAACAGTAAGAATGCCATGGTTCCGCTGACCACCATCGATACAAGGAATATTCTGTTTATCTGCGGCGGCGCATTCCCCGATTTGGAGGAAATCATTAAACAGCGGCTAAATAAAGGAACCGGTATCGGATACGGGGCGGAATTAAAGGATAAGTATGACAAGGATAAAAATATCCTAAACAAGGCGACAGTGGAGGATATTAAGAAGTTTGGCATGATTCCCGAATTTTTGGGACGGCTGCCGATTCTGTGTACGCTGGACGGATTGACGAAGGAAATGCTGATTAAGATTTTAAAGGAGCCAAAAAATGCCATTTTAAAGCAGTACCAAAAGCTGTTGGAATTGGATGAGGTAAAACTGGAATTTGACGAAGGGGCGTTGGAAGCCATTGCGGAGAAAGCGATGGAGAAGGATACCGGCGCGCGGGCATTGCGCGCAATCATTGAGGAATTTATGCTGGATATCATGTATGAGATTCCGAAGGACGATAATATCGGCAGAGTGACGATTACGAGGGAATATATCGAAAATACGGGCGGACCGGTCATTGAAATCCGCAGTAAACGGCCGGAAGCCCCGGATTTGCCGAACAATGCCGGGAAATAGGGCATATAATAACAAAAAAATACGGATGGATGGCATATGGCATGCAGGGAACAAACACTGTCCAATGACTATGCGGAAGCGCTCTTGGATTTTATTCTGACGGAAGACGACTTAAAAGGGATGGATTATTGCACTTTTAAGCTGGATGAACAGTTTACCATACTTTATTTCCGGCGTTTTGGGATGCAGCAGCCGATTAACGTGAACCGGTATACCTATAATTCCGTCCCGAAGCTGTACGGGCTGATGCAGGATGAGGACGGGAGAACGGGGGCTTTTGACACGACGAACCTGTCCAAAACCGGAGTTTTGCAGGTACAGAGACCACCCCTTTCCCTGACGGGGAAAGGGGTGATTGTGGGCTTTGTGGATACGGGAATCCGGTATAATATGGACGTTTTTAAGAGAGAAGACGGGACGTCCAGAATCCTTTCCATATGGGACCAGACAATTCAGGACGGAACCCCGCCGGAGGGGTTCTGTTTTGGCTCGGAATACACCAATGAACAGATTAATGAGGCGCTGCGCAGCGAGGATCCTTTTTCCGTGGTGCCCTCCACGGATGAAGACGGACACGGTACGGCGATGGCAAGCGCGGCGGTTGGGAAGAATACGGATTTCGGGTCGCTGTTCCAGGGCGCCGCTCCCGATGCGGACATTGTCATGGTGAAGTGCAGGGAGGGGAAACAGTACTTGCGGGATTATTATATGATTCCCGACGGAGTTCCCGCTTATTGCGATACCGACATCGGGATGGCGGTGAAATATCTGGATGGGTTTGCGAGGGTCGGAAAGCGTCCGGTAATTATTTGTATTGCAATGGGGACGAATTGGGGGGACCATGCGGGCAATTCCGTTCTCTCCCGCTATTTAAGCCGTATTGCGGAAAAAAGGAACCGGGTAGTCATTATTCCGTCCGGCAACGAGGGAAATGCGGGACATCACTACAACAGCATTTTTGCCGTGAACGGCGCCGACATAGAGCAGTCGGTGGAAATGCGGGTGGGGGAGAACGAGCCGGGATTCGTGATGGAGCTTTGGGGGGACCGTCCGAATATTATGAGCCTTTCCATCCGCTCTCCCGGGGGAGAGACAATTCCGACCGTGGATTTCAGGAGCCGGGAGACGCGGAACTTTACGTTTGTGTATGAGCGCACGAGGATTACCGTGGACCATATCCTTGTGGAGCAGGGGTCTGCGGACGAACTGATGGTGCTTCGGTTTACGCTGCCGACGGCAGGGGTTTGGACGTTCCATGTCACGGTGCAGGGGGATGCCGGGTACGGCGCTTTTAACATGTGGCTGCCCATTACACAATTCCTCCGCTCGGAATCGTATTTTCTAAGGTCTACCCCTTACGGGACTTTGACGGAGCCTTCCTTGGCCAAAAGCGTGATTACGCCGTCCGCCTATAATGCGGGAAACAACAGTTTTTACATTGATTCCAGCCGGGGGTTTGGCAGGGACGGGGATATAAAGCCCGATTTTGCCGCGCCGGGGGTGGATGTGCCGACGGTGCTGGGGAACCGGAGCGGTTCCTGCATGGCGGTGGCGATTACGTCCGGTGCGGCAGCGCAGTTTATGCAATGGGCGGTGGTGGAAGGAAATGATGTCCTGGCGCAGAGCGGTGAAGTGAAGTCGTATTTTATACGGGGGGCAATCAGGGATTTGGATGTGCTTTACCCGAACCGTTCTTGGGGATTCGGACGGCTGAATGTGGCGCGGACGTTTGAAATCATTGCGGGGACGACTTTGTCATGAAAAGAAAAAGACCGGTCCGCGTGCGCATACGAATGTAATGCGTCCTGCGGGCAGGTCTTTTATATAATATGCGGCATTAATGAAATCGATTTCATCAATGTGTACAAAAAATACACAAAAAATGGAACTGAAAATTATTGGTAATCACTATTTACAAAAGAAAAGTGACATTGTATTATGATTTTGTGATATGAAATCGATAACACAAGGGGAACGGGGTCTGAAAGGCAGGGAACAGAAAGCGGCAGGGGACGGAAAAGGAAAAGAAGGAAAGCAAAGAAAAAAACAAAAATGAAAACAGGAGGAATGGATGGTATGCAGCAGGTCAACGTAAAATTTAACAGTGTAGATCAGATCCGGCAGTTTGTGAACATTATCGGTAAATTTGAGTCCAATTTTGATTTGGGTTCCGGGCAGAGAATCGTGGATGCCAAATCCATACTTGGTGTGATGGCATTGGATTTGACGGGACCGGTCCGTTTAAGGTGCCATTCGGACGATACGGAAATTGCGGAGAAAATTGCGCCGTTTCTGTGTTGAATTCCTTGGATGCCGACGGGAGCCGTAAAGGCAGGAAGTAAGACGGGATTTAGGGAAAACGGAACCAGTCATAAGAATATAAAGAAAAAAATAAGACAAGAATAAAAAACAAGAATAAAAATAAAACGAGAATAAAAATAAAACAAGAATAAAAATAAAACAAGAATAAAAAAACAAGAATGAAAATAGAAAAGCAGGAATAAGAAAAAACAGTAAGAAAAACGGGCAAAACGGGGGATTCCTATGAAACAGTATGACGTGGTGGCATTGGGCGAATTGTTGGTTGATTTTACGGAAAACGGGAAAAGCATACAGGGGAATCCGGTGTTGGAAGCCAATCCGGGCGGTGCGCCCTGCAATGTTTTGGCGATGTTAAACCGGTTGGGGAAGAAAACCGCTTTTATCGGCAAAATAGGAGATGACATGTTTGGCAGCCAGTTGGAAACGGCGCTCAAGGAGACCGGAATCGATACGCGCGGGCTGAAAAAGGATAAGACGGTGAATACGACGCTGGCGTTTGTCCATACGAAGGAGGATGGGGACAGGGAATTTTCTTTTTACCGGAATCCGGGCGCGGATATGATGCTTTCCGGAGACGATTTGGACATGGAACTGCTGGCGGATTGCAAGATTTTCCACTATGGTTCCCTTTCCATGACCCATGAAGGATGCCGGACTGCGACACGGAAGGCGATTCGGGCAGCGGAGGAAAACGGCACCCTGCTGTCTTTTGACCCGAATCTCAGGGAACCTTTATGGAAGGATTTGGAGGAAGCGCGGGAGCAGATTTTGTACGGGTTGGAACATTGCCATATCCTGAAAATATCGGATAACGAAATCCGGTGGCTGACGGGGGAGGAAGATTACGACAAAGCGGCGGGGATGCTGCAGGAAAAGTACCAAATTCCTTTGATTCTCCTGTCTTTGGGGAAGGACGGCAGCCGCGCCTACGGAAAAGAAGGCAGGGCGGAATGGCCGGCATACGTGCAGGAACATACCATTGAGACAACCGGTGCGGGGGATACGTTCTGCGGCTGTATCCTGGGTCAGATATTGGAAAACGGATGGAAAGAATACGGGAAAGGGGAATTGGAACAAATGCTGCGGTTTGCCAATGCGGCAGCATCCATCATCACCACGAGAAAAGGCGCATTGCGCGTCATGCCGCGCAGGGATGAAATCGATGCACTGACTTTTGCATGGCATTGATATGATGCGTGCAGGCAGCGGAAGGAGGAGGCGGCAGGGGTGGAACGGAGAATTGTATTTTTGGATATTGACGGAACTTTAACGGAGGCGGGAAGCAACGAACCGCCGGAGTCTGCCGTATGCGCCATCCGGCAGGCAAGAAACAGGGGGCATTATGTATTCCTTTGCACCGGAAGGTGTTACGGGATGCTGATGCCCTTGTTAAAATACGGTTTTGACGGTGTCATAGCCAGTTCGGGCGGCTATGTGGTTTGCGGGGACGAAGTGGTTTATGACTGCCCGATGACGGAGGAACAGAGGAAGTCCGCAATGGAAATCCTGAAAAAGAACGGCGTATTCCGGACGGTGGAATGCAGGGACGGTTCTTATACGGATGAAGAACTGAAAGTATTTTTGGAAAATTATGACGGTAAGCTGCTGCGGGAAAGGGAACGGTTGGAAGAAACGCTGCATATCCGTCCGATGAAGGAGTACGGGGGACAGCCCGTATATAAAATTGTGGCAATCAGCCCGTCCATGGCACGGATGGCGGAACCGGAGAAGGTTTTGGGACCTGATTTTGCATTCTGCGTGCAGAAGGACGGGAAGGATAACGGATTGGTAAACGTGGAGATGGTGAGCTGGGAGTTTGACAAGGGAAGGGCAATGAAGCGGGTCTGTGATTACCTGCATATTCCGTTGGGGTGTTCCGTCGCCATCGGGGACAGTATGAACGACAGGGAAATGCTGGAAGCGGCCGGCATAGGGATTTGTATGGGTAACGGAAGCCGGAAAATGAAAGAACTGGCGGATGATATCTGCCCGCCGGTTTGGGAAGACGGACTATACCATGCATTTTTAAAACACGGGCTGGCAGTTTGCGAAGCCTGAAAAGGAGAGGGAGAGAGAATATGAAGGAAGAAGCGGGGCAGGTATTCCAAAGAAGGCTTGGGAGGCACCATGATGAGCTGCGTTGGCTGTACATGGAATTATACGGGAATGATTCCATGTTTGCCGAACTGTGCGACCATATGTGGCAGTTTTACACCGAGAGGAATGCGGGGCTGAAGGAAGACGACGCGGAGCGTGAGTCTGACGGCGGATGGTACAGAAGGAACGATATGCTCGGCATGATGTTTTACATTGACAATTTTGCGGGTAACATGAAGGGCGTGGAATCGAAACTGGATTATATCAGCGGGTGCAATGTAAACTATATCCACCTGATGCCTTTCCTTGATACGCCCAAAGGACGCTCGGACGGGGGATACGCGGTATCGGATTTCCGCAAGGTGCAGGAAAATCTGGGTACCATGGGGGATTTGGAAAGTCTGACGGCTGCCTGCCGGGAAAGGGGTATCCATGTCTGCATGGATTTTGTCATGAACCATACTTCGGAAGAACATGAGTGGGCAAAAAAGGCGCGCAGCGGGGACGGGGAGTACATGAGCCGTTATTTTTTCTTTGATAACCCGGAGGAACCTGCAAAATATGAGCGGACGGTGCCGCAGGTATTTCCCACCACTGCACCGGGGAATTTTACCTGGCTGCCCGATGCCGGACATTATGTCATGACATCCTTTTATCCGTACCAGTGGGATTTGAATTACAAAAACCCAAGAGTGTTTAACGAGATGATGTACAACTTTCTTTACCTTGCAAACCGGGGAATCGACATTATCCGCATCGATGCGGTACCGTACATTTGGAAAGAATTAAATACACAGTGCCGGAATCTGCCGCAGGTGCATACCATCGTGCGCATGATGCGCATGATTAGTGAAATTGTCTGTCCGGGCGTGCTGCTTTTGGGCGAAGTGGTCATGGAGCCGGAAAAAGTGGTGCCTTATTTCGGGACGGTGGAAAAACCGGAATGCCATATGCTGTATAATGTTACGACCATGGCGACTACTTGGCATACGGTGGCAACGAGGGACGTGAAACTGCTGAAAAAACAGCTCGATACCGTAAATGCACTGCCTAAGGACTATGTATTCCTGAATTACCTGCGCTGCCATGACGATATCGGCTGGGGGCTGGATTACGGGACGCTGCGGATGGACGGGATGGAGGAGCGGGCACATAAAAAATACTTAAACGATTATTTCCAGGGATACGCCGGGGGAAGCAGCAGCCGGGGAGAACTTTACAATGCGGACCCGTTGACGGGGGATGCGCGTTTCTGCGGGACAACGGCATCCATGTGCGGCGTGGAAAAAGCATTGGAGGAACGGGACGGCGGGGCGCTGGAGCGGGCAGTGCGGCTGGATTTAATGCTTCATGCATACATGTTCCTGCAGTCGGGGATTCCGGTGCTGTACGGCGGGGATGAAATCGGGCAGCTCAATGATTACGGTTATAAGGAAAATCCCGACAAGGCGGAGGATTCCCGTTATATCCACCGCGGTCCGATGGATTGGAAGAAGGCGGAGCGTGCCGGGGATGCGGATACCTTGGAAGGAAAGATTTTCCAGGGGTTGGGACGGTTGGAACGGATAAGGAAAACGGAAAAGGTATTTGTTTCCTGCGCCGATACATGGACGGTGGAAACAGGAAATCCTTCCGTCCTGTGTATGGGCAGGCATTATGAAGGCGAACAGGTAATCGGGGTGTTTAATTTCAGCGAGGAAGGGAAAACGGTGCGTCTCGGGGAAGACGGCGGCAGTTACGTGGACCTGCTGGCGGGGGAGGTATGCAGGACGGCGGAAATCAGGCTGCCGGGGTATGGTTTTTATTATTTAAAAAAATTCTAAGCTGTGGTATATTATATAGCAAACGCAAAAAAACATTGCGTTCACTATGATGCGCACGGATGCACGGCGGAATTATGCCGCCGTGCGGCGTACATCCGGCGCAGGAAACGAATCAAAACGCAGGCGCTTTGTTCGTTTCCTAATAAAATTGGGGTAGAACGGATGGCAGGGGCGCCATTTGCATAGTATAAGGAGTCATTTTCATGAATATAGCAGAGATTGCAAAAATGGCAGGGGTTTCGAGGGCGGCGGTTTCGCGTTATTTTAACGACGGTTATATTTCGGAGGAAAAGCGGGAGGCAATCCGCTTGGTGGTGGAGGAAACGGGTTACCGTCCCTCGGTACAGGCGCAGATGTTACGGACGAAGAAATCGAAGATGATAGGGGTAATCGTGCCGAAGATTGCTTCCGCCGCCATCGGCAGGGTGGTAGAAGGGCTGCTTACCGGTTTGGACAGGAACGGGTACCAAATGCTGCTGGCAGTTGCCCAAAATGACCCGGAGAAGGAATTGGAGTATCTCGCCGCATTCCGGGACAAGCAGGTGGACGGCGTGGTACTGGTGGCAACGGTGTTTACGGCAAAACATAAGCGGATGCTAAAAAATTTATCCGTTCCGGTGGTCATTGTCGGACAGCGGCTCTCAGGTTACTGCTGTGTGTTCCATGACGATTACCATGCCACATATGACCTTACGAAGCTGCTTATAAAAAAGGGCAGGAAGAAGCTGGGTTTCATAGGCGCGATACCGCAGGACCAGGCGGCAGGTGCGGAACGCTACCGGGGATTCCATGATGCGGTATGCGATATGGGCTGCGGGGAACTGGCGGAAAATACGGTGACGGCTGCTTTTACGATGGAGTCGGGATACGAGAAAGCAGGGGAGCTGTTGGAAAAATGCGGCGGACTGGACGGGTTGGTCTGTGCCACCGACACGATGGCTGCCGGTGCGGTACAGTATATGAGGGAGCATGACAGCAGGCTTTTGGAGCGGATTTTGGTGGCGGGGCACGGGGATTCCGCCATGGCAAAGGTGACGGCGCCGCCGCTCATTACGGTACGTTATTCTTATACAAAGAGCGGGGAAATTGCGGTGCAGATGTTGATGGACCTGCTTGGACATGTGGAGGGAGCCGTAAGGGAAGTGAAGCTGGGGTGCCGTATCGTGGAGCCGGAGATAACGGAATGAATAAAGAAGGGAATGTAGAATGTAGAATGGGATATTTGTTTCTGATTGCGGGAATTTTCTTCGGGGATTTGCGGATAAAGAACTATGTGGAAAAGTCATTTCCGGAAGAAGGGGAATGGAAGAAGAAGGACGGTTTGCTCCGTCTGCGTAAGCATTATAACCGGGGAGCGTTCCTGAACGCGGGACAGGAAAACCGCCGGGCAGTGGCGGCGCTGTCCGTCTGTCTGACCTTTTTTGTGCTGGCGCTGTTTATGGCAAGCCTTGGGACAAAGGGAAACAGGGCTTTGCGGACGGGGCTTGCCATGCTGCTCGGCGGGGCATTCAGTAATACGTATGACCGGTGCAGGAGGAAGTATGTGGTGGACTATTTCAGCTTCGGCGTGAAATGCAAAGGGCTTTCCCGCATCGTGTTTAATATTTCGGATTTCGGGATTATCCTGGGGGCGCTGACGGCGGCGCTTGCCGCGGGAAACGGCGGGAAATAGCCGTTACGGACGGATGACGGTTCCCGCTTTCCCTTTCAGCGCTTCCGCTGCGTGTTCCAGTGAAGTAATCAGGACGCTTCCGTTTGGATTTGCCTGTAAATAGGCGATGGATGCCGTGATTTTGGGCAGCATGTCCCCTTCCCCGAATTGTTTTTCTTCCATATAGGAAGCGGCTTCCGCAACGGTCAGGCTGGCGATGGCTTCCTGCTTAGCGGTACCGAAATTTTTGTATACACAGGGAACACTGGTTAAGATAATAAGCCGGTCCGCCTGCAGGTCCCCTGCCAGTTTGCCGGCGATGGAATCCTTTTCAATGACTGCGGAAGCGCCCTTTAGGGCGTGTTTTTGTTCAATGACCGGAATGCCGCCGCCGCCGCAGGCGATGACAATCTGATCCGCGTCGGCAAGGGCGCGGATAGCGTCGATTTCCACAATATCAATGGGGGCGGGTGCCGCAACTACGCGGCGGAAGCCTTTTCCCGGCGTTTCTGCCACATAATTTCCTTTTTTGATTTCCGTTTCGGCATCTTCCTGTGACATGTAGCGCCCGATACGTTTCGTCGGCTCGTAAAACGCTTCGTCGTAGGGATCCACCGTCACCTGCGTCAATATGGTGCTGACCGTTTTGGAAATCCCACGGCTTAACAGTTCCGCGCGCAGGGAATTTTGGATATCATAACCCACGTAGCCCTGGCTCATGGCGGAACAAACGCACATGGGAGCGGGCGTGTAATCGATGTAAATGCGGCGCAGCTCAGTCATGGCTTTATGGATCATGCTGATTTGCGGACCGTTGCTGTGGGTGATGGTGAGCTGGTAATCGGCTTCCACCAAATCAGCAAGCGCCTTTGCCGTTTTCCGTACCGCATCGTGTTGTTCCATGGTGGTGTACCCAAGCGCCTGGTGGCCGAGGGATACGACTGCTTTTTTCTTCATGTGTTCGCACCTCTTTTTACTGTATGATATATTTTTTTCATGGTTTGTTGTAAAATAAAAATTAATTTGAAAAGAATGAAACGATATAAAAATTATATCAAAGGATGTTGGATTTCACAAGATGCAACTCATCCAACATACATAAGAGGAGGCCCATATGGGAGCAGTATACGGATATGTGCGCGTTTCCTGCCGTGACCAGAATGAGGACAGGCAGATGATCGCAATGGATGAAATGAAGATACCGAAGAAAAATATTTATTGGGATAAGCAGTCGGGAAAGGATTTTAACCGCCCGATGTACCATAGGCTTTTAAGAAAGTTAAAACCAAACGATTTGCTTTACATAAAAAGCATTGACCGGCTTGGAAGGAATTATGAAGAAATATTGGAACAGTGGAGGATATTGACGAAGGAGAAAAAAGTGGATATCGTGGTGATGGACATGCCGCTTTTGGACACAAGACAGGGGAAGGACCTGATGGGAACGCTGATTGCGGATTTGGTACTGGCGCTTTTAAGTTACGTGAGCGAAAGCGAGCGGCACAACATCAGGAGCAGGCAGCGGGAGGGGATTGAAGCCGCGAAGCAGAAAGGAGTACAGTTCGGCAGACCGCCGAAGCCCGTGCCGGAGAATTTCGGGCAGATTTGCAGTAAGTGGATGGCAAAAGAGATTTCTGCGGATGAGGCGGCGAGACTTTGTAATTTTACGCGGTCGACGTTTTATAATAAGGCGAGGGGGAGGAGGTTGAGGTAGGTAGGGGATAGGCGGACGCACGGGAGGAATTTTTTTGCGGGACGGCGGCAGCGGGAGTGCCTGTCCCGGTTTTCCGTGCGCTTATTTCCGCGGGCAACGAGTCAAGTACACGTGCTTGCACGTCTATTTGACGACTGCCGCGAGAGGCAAAGGACTTTTTAATCAAGTTCACAGAAAATTTACATTTCAGGGCAAAAAAATAA
>CANTGP010000028.1 GCA_947653315.1 uncultured Lachnospiraceae bacterium | reverse complement strand
GGCTTGTAGTCGCCCATTCCGATGAATCGGAAAAGGGGAAAAATTACGAAGACGATACCGAAATGAAAAAACTCCTCGACAGGATTTATCAGGAGAAGGGCAAAACGTTCCACACGGAAATACGCGGGGAGGACTGTACCGTTTTCGTCGATACGGTTATGGATGACTGGTACGTAACCATGATTATCAGCAATACCAAACTGTACCATGATATCAGGAATATTCTGGTACATAATATCATATTGTGCATCGTTGTATTTGCCCTCATAGCGTCCTTTTGTACCGCCGCATTCCGGAAAATCCACTTACATATGAGGAAGGTGGAGGAAGGTCAGCAGGAGTTGGAAAAAATGAATGAAAAAATGGTTACCACCATTGCGAAAACCATTGACGCAAGGGACAGGTATACCAACGGACATTCCCAGCGGGTTGCAAAATATGCGCTGGAGCTTGCCAAACGGATGGGCAAGGAGGAGAGCGAACAAAAAGAAATTTACTATGCGGCGCTGCTGCATGACGTCGGCAAAATCCATGTGCCGGATGCCATTATCAATAAACCGTCGCGGTTGAGCGGGGAGGAATTTGCCTATATAAAGCTGCATCCCATGGCAGGCTATTATATCCTGCGGGATATCGATGAAATGTCCCTGATCGCGCAGGGGGCAAAATGGCATCATGAAAGATATGGCGGGAACGGTTATCCGGATGGCTTTACGGGGAAAAATATCCCTGAGGTAGCGCGGATTATAGGGGTTGCGGATGCTTATGACGCCATGACATCCAACAGAAGCTACCGGAAAATAATGCCCCAGGAAGAAGTGCGTGCGGAAATCGAGAAGGGAAAAGGCACACAGTTTGACCCGGAGATTGCGGATCTCATGCTGCGCATGATAGATGAGGACACCGGATACCAAA
Source organism: uncultured Lachnospiraceae bacterium (assembly GCA_947653315.1). Classification (GTDB taxonomy): domain Bacteria; phylum Bacillota; class Clostridia; order Lachnospirales; family Lachnospiraceae; genus Kineothrix. Next base: position 13,416 of record CANTGP010000028.1, on the reverse strand, counting down.
TGAAGCAGAAAGGGGAAACGGTTAAGAATATCCTGATTGTGGACGACGAACCGGTGAACTTGGATTTGGTTGGTTTCATCCTGCAGGACGAGCCGGAATACATGGTATATAAGGCAGCGTCGGGGGAAGAAGCGCTCGGTATTTTAAAAGGGACCCCCGTGGACCTGGTGCTTCTCGATATTTGGATGCCAGGCATGGACGGGTTTGGGGTATGCGGGGAAATACGCAAGATTTCCCCGGTTCCCATTGTCTTTATGACTGCCGACAAAAATTTTGAAACCATTGAAAGGGCGGCTAAAATGGGAGTCAAAGATTATCTGACAAAACCCGTTACATCGCTGGCACTTTTGGAAGTCATCCGTAGTGTCCTGCAGGACGAGGGGGATTACAAACTGTAAATTTCCAGGTTGGATTTTCCCTACTCGATTTCCCCTTTCCGGTAATAGGCGAATCCGAACGTCCCGATTCCCGTATTGCAGGCGGTTGAGACGGAAGCGCGCTGCATGATGACCTTCTCAAAGGGAACGCGCCGCAGCACCTCGCGTCGTATGTATTCCTGCTGTTCCACGCTGCATCCCGCGTGGGAAATGAATACCACGTCGGTACTGATGCGTCCCCGGCGCAGCAGGTGCCTGTGGATGAAACGCCGCCATGTGTTTTCGGGTTTACCGGCTCCGACGCCCGTGAGGGTCAGTCCGCCCGGTTTCATTTTCAGGACAGGGCATAACTGAAACAGCCCGCACAGCTTTGCGGTTGTTTTGCCAAGGAAGCCGTGGGAGTAATAGATTTTTGCCGACGGAAGGAGGAACTGGGTTTCTACCCGTTCCTTCATCTTCGCAATCTTCGCGCGGATGTCTTTGGCAGGATAGCCTTCCATTGCCAGCTTTGCAGCATAAAGGACCACAAGTCCCTGCCCGCAGGAAATCTGTGCGGAATCGATGATATGGACATGGTCGAAGCATTGGGCTGCCGTTTTTGCATGGTCAAAGCCGCTGCCCATGCTTTTTGCCATGGAAATATGGATGACCCGTTCCGCCCGTGTCAGCATGTCGGCAAAAAATTCCTCGTATTCTTCCACGGAAACGCTGTCCGCCGTGATATTGCTGGCATCTTCCGTCATGTACTGGTTGAGATCGTCCGAGGTGATTTCCAGCGTATCCGCGAAACGGCCGCTTGCCGTGCGGACATATAAGTACATGCAGCCGATGTCATATTTTTCCATCAGGTGTTCCGGCAGGTCGCTGATGCAGTCCGTGGTGACAATCACTTTCCGTTTCCGGCGGCGGGAGACCTGCCGGATTGGCGGTTCCGTTCCTGTTTCCGTACCTTTCCCTGCTTCCTGCTCCTGCGGCCCCGGAGACTGGCGGTATTCAATGATATCTTCGGGGATAAATTTCAGGATTTCCGCTTCCAGGTCAGCGCTTTGTATGGGTTTTTCCAAATATCCGTCGAATCCTTCCTCCATGAGCCGTTTGCCGGCTTCCGCGGCGGAATTGGCGGAGAGGGCGATTATGGCGCAGTCGCGGCATAATCCGTTTTCCTGTTTCCGGATTTGTTTCAGCGTTTCGATGCCGTCCATTTCCGGCATCATGTAATCCAAAAGGATTACGTGGTAGTATTTCCGTTTGGTCATTTCCAGGCATTCCGCGCCGCTTTTGGCAATATCGGTCTGCACTTTAGTGGCTTTCAGCAGATTGCTTTCCACCATGGAATTCATGGCATTGTCGTCCACAATGAGGATACGCGCTTCGGGAGCCTCGAAACTCTGCCGGTATTCCGCCGTCTGTTTCCGGCTGCGGGACAAAAGGCGGATGTTTCCGACGGGAGTGTTGTCCACTATTTTCTGTGGGATGATAACGGTGAAAACGGAACCCTTCATATAAATGCTGTCCACGGAAATTTCACCGCCCATCAGGTCTACCAACTGTTTGGTTATGGAAAGTCCGAGACCGCTGCCTTCCACTTTTAAATTTTTCCGCGTGTCCGCCCGTTTAAAGGAATCATAAAGATACTGCAGGTCCTCTTTACGGATGCCGATGCCGGTATCCGTCACGGAGACCCTTAAACGGGGTACGCCCTCCAAAAAGTCCATGCGTGCGGAAAGCGTGACGGAGCCTTCGTTGGTATATTTTGCCGCATTGGTCAGGATGTTCAAAAGAACCTGGTGGATGCGTTTGACGTCCCCGAACAGGACGGAGGGAAGATTTTCGTCAATATCAATCCGCAGTTCCAGTTTCTTTTCCGCCAGGCGTACTTGGATCATATCGGTCAAATCGCCGAACAGGTCCGCAGTCCGGTATTCCAGGGGAAGGATTTCCATTTTCTTCATTTCCATTTGGGACAGGTCCAGGATATCGTTAATCAGGTTCAGCAGCATTTTACTGGCACTTTGGATGTTGGCGGCATATTCTTTGGTTGCCGGTTCTTCGCTTTCCCGCAGAATCATTTCGTTGAGTCCCACGATGGTATTGATGGGAGTGCGCAGCTCGTGGCTCATGCTGGCGAAGAAGCTGTTTTTGGATTCGCTTATTTTTTCCAGTTCATCCTGTTGCTTTTGTGCCACGGAACGCTCGATGTTGAACATTTTCATCTGCGCTTTTAAAATAATGCCTCCTGCCAGTCCGACGCAGAGGACGGAAAACAGGGAATCCATGTAAGCGGCGAAGCGGGAATCCATGGGTACGATGGCTTCCGGGTGGTGATAACCGTAACCATAGGTAAAAGTGTTTACGGCAATGGCAAGAACAAGGAAAAGAACCAGTCTTTTACCGGAAAACATCATAAAAACGTAAAATAATCCAAGGGCAAACCATATGACGGGACCGCCTTCCAGCCCGCCGCTAAGGAAAAACATGGCGGGGAAGATGAGCAGGATGATAAGAAAGCCCACAATAATGGCGGCAATATCGATCTTACGGTATTTAAAAGTAACCAGCATCGCAAGAATCATGACCCCCAACAGGATAAAAAGCGGGATAATGATGACATGCATGTCCATTAGAAACACGCATTCAATGATTCCCATGGATGCAAGAAAGACACCTACCAAAACAATCATGCGGAAAATTTTCTCCCGCAGGTCATAATCCCTTCCGTATATGGTTTCCAACAATTTTTTAATCATGTTTTCCCTCATTTCTATGTTGCTTCTCCGTCCGGAGTGACATCCGGGCTCCGTTCGGAACTTTGGGATGCAATGTCCTTGCGTATTACGGATACTTTATCCAGTGCGGACATATAATCGGACATTTCCACTTTCTTTTTTACGGGTTCCAGTATGTCCCGGAGCGGGACATGGCAGTAGCGGTATTCCTGCAGCCCGGATAAGACCGTAAGCATCCGCCCGCCGTCCAGGGCGTAAGCGGCGTCTTCCAGCGCTTCCGACAGACGGTTAAATGTATCGTCGTCCAATATGGGTAAATCGGCATCCGTATCCTTTGGCAGAGGCGTATCCGCGTTTTCGGTCCCGGATTCTTTTCCTGCCGTTCCCTGAAGCAGCGGACACTGTTCCAATTCTTCCATCAGCAGCATGTGTTCGGTAAGCAGGTTCCCGTGGTGCATGAGGATGTATTCGGTATCCCCTTTTTTTCCTGCCGTCTCCAAATCCTTTGCCTTTCCGGCAAGGCGGATGGCGCCGATACTGTGCATGGCGCTTTTCAGTGCATGGACTTTAATCGTGTAATTTTTCCAGTCCTGTTTTGCGAAGTAGTCTTCTAACCGACGGCGTTCTTCCTCACCGTCTGCAAGGCAGGATTCCAAAACCTCCAAATACTGTTTCCTGCCGCCGCAGTAGAGGATTCCCTGCCGGGTGTCCAGACTGCCGATGTCCGGCAGGGAGTCCTCCGGTACAGGCGGATTTCCGCCGGATACCGTGTCAGGATGACTGTCCGCTGCCGTGTCCCTGGCAGGCATTTTGTCCGTTTCCGGGTTGCCGTCGGTTTGCGGTCCCGTTTCCGTGTCGGACTGTCCGGGCAAAAGGATTTTATCTTCCGGCAGGTTGCGTTTCAGGACGCGTTCCAGTACGGATATTTCCACGGGTTTAGCCAGGAAATCGTCAAAGCCTTCCGCTAAAAACATCTCCCGGTTGCCGGGGGCGGCGTTTGCCGTCAGCGCCACAATCGGTATCCTTTGATAGTAAAGTCCCACTTTGCTGCGGATGCGGTGCATGGTTTCCACACCGTCCATTTCCGGCATCATATGGTCCATAAACACAAAGTCAAACCACATTCTTTCGATGACCTCCAGCGCTTCCTGACCGCTGGTGGCATAGGTGACCCGAATCCGGTATTCTTTTAACAGTCCTTCAATCACGCGTATGTTCATCCGGTTATCGTCCACCACAAGGACATGGGCGTCAGGGGCGGTGAACCTTCCCTGCCTTACCAACTGTCTGCCGCCTTCCATGCCGCCGCTGCCGTTTAAGATGGAAACCACGGGAAGGATGTAAAAAGGTTTATAGAGCTGCAGCAGGTCCGGGTTGGAAAGGTGTTTTTCTTCCGGGCGGTCGATGACAAGGATTAATTTTGCACGCTTTGCCAAACCGTCGAAATAAGGCTGGTCTTCCCGGTATTCTTCCAGACTGATGAACACATGGCTGAAACATTCCAAATGCTCCCTGCGTTTTAATTCCGCCAGGTTCCGGCAGATATGGCACCGGATTTGGAGCTGCTGGCGCATATGGAGGATGTTGTTGGTGTATTCGTCGCGGATAAAGCTCATGTGGAATTGTTCCATGTCGATATAAACCGCGGCATTGATACCCTCCTTGTTTTCCACGCGTGCAATCGGTTCTTCCTCCAGTATTTTTTGGGGAACCACAAACCGCAGTATGCTGCCTTTGCCGAGACGGCTGCGGACGGTAAGCGTTCCGCCCATTTTTAATACCAGCGCCCTGGAAATGGCAAGCCCCAAACCGACGCCGCCTTCCTGTCTGTTCCTTCTTGTATCCACCTGGCTGAAGCTGTGGAACAGTTTTTCCAGGCTTTCCTGGCTCATGCCGATACCGGTATCGCGGATGGTCACGCAGAGGTTGACGCCGTAATTTTCCCGTCTGGCATGTACGCGGATGCTGACACAGCCTTCGTTTGTAAACTTAATGGCATTGTCCATCAGGTTTACGATAACCCTGCGTATCTTTTTTTCATCGCCTAAAAGACCGCTGGGGAGATCCGCATCGCAGTCCACGATCAGTTCGATTTTTTTGTCCCCTTTTTTTGCCATTGCCATATTGATGACATCGTTGATGGTGGAAGTGATGTTGTACGGTTCTTCTTCCAAATCCATTTTTCCCTGTTGGAGCTGGGAAAAGTCGAGAATATCGCTGACCAGTGTCATCAGGTTGCGTCCTGCGTCACGGATACCGAGGACTTCTTCCCGCAGTTTGTCCGAGTCATGTTCGCGAAGCGCCAGTTCGCTCATCCCGCAGATGGTATTGACCGGCGTGCGGATTTCGTGGCTGACATTGGAGAGGAAGTCGTCTTTGCTCTGCTCCGCATCCATGAGGGCATCGATGATTTTGTAGACTTCGCTGTTGCTTTCGTTCTGCCGTTTCATCCACCGGTACAGGATAAATTCCAGGCAAAATACATTCCCCATCTGCGGCAGCAGCCCCAAGAGGGTTTCGCCGGAAGCAAAGCGGAAGGTGCCGTGAATGACGCCGTGGTAAAAGAGGATGAAAAGCAGTGAGGCAAAAATAAGCCACAGGAGTTTGGAAAACCCGTAAAATGCCACCAGCACGGATAACGCCATGAAAGTGGGAATGAGTGCGTACATGTCGTCCTTGTGGGCGGCATACAGCAGCAGGGAGAACTCAATGAGCAGGGAAGTCGCCGTGGCGCGTGTACGGTAATTCTTATACCGGCTGAAATAAACCGCCCATCCGGCGAAAACCGCCGCCAGCAGGCATGCCGGAATCCAAAGGCGCCATCCGTCCTTTAGCGCGCCTGCGCAAAGGCAGACGGTATAAAGGCTGTAAAAAAGAATGACAAAGCGTTCGGTATTTCTTTGGTCCTGTTTCGTCTGATTAAAGTATTCCAAAATATAACCTCCAAAACAAATACACTTTTAATGAAGCTGCCTGCGGATTTTCCGCAGAATGAGGAAGATGTCCGGGTTGAATTTCTTACCGGCATCCGCTTCCATCAGTTCAAATGCCGCATCGATATTATAGGAATGCCGGTAAACCCGTGTCTCGGTAATGGCGCAATAGGCGCTTGCCACGGACAGGATTTGTGCCGAAAGGGGGATTTCATCCCCTTTTTTCCCGCAGGGATAGCCGCTGCCGTCCCAGTTTTCGTGGTGGTAGTGGGCGATGTCAATGGACATTTGGAGGAAGTCGTTATAATCCCCGGTGTTACGGATATCCTGAAGGATTTTCGCGCCCACCGTGGTATGGGTCTGTATGACGGCAAGCTCCTCCGGCAGAAGGGATTCCTTCTTTTGCAGGATGTCCGTGGGAATCGCCACGTTCCCCAAATCGCTTAACGGCGCTGCCAGCGCTATGGTTTCTATGTAAGAATCGGAAATCAGGTGTCCGTAATTGGGTGAAAGCTGCATGGCTTCCGCCAGTATCCGGCAATTGTAACTGAGCCGTTCCATGTGGTCCTCATCGTAGCAGGCATTTTCCCGTGCCACACGGATTAAGGCATACAGGACATTTTTCTTTTCCATTTCCAGTTGGCGGAGCTGTTCGTTGACGGAGCGCTGCAGCAGACGGTTTGTTTCCGACAGTTCTTTGTTTGCATAATACAGCTTTAAATGGAGCCGCAGCCGTGCCTTTACCACTTCAGGGAGAAATGGTTTTGTAATATAATCCTCCCCGCCCAGGTTAAATCCCTCCACCACATCTTCGGGGTCGTCAAAGGCGGAGATAAAGATAATGGGGATATCCCTGGTCTCTATATTCTCCTTCATTAATTTGCAGAAAAGATGCCCGTCCATTTCCGGCATCGCCACATCCAAAATAATAAGCTGCGGATGGAGCTTATTCACGATTTTTAACGCCTGTATCCCGTTCTCCGCCAAAACCGGCGTATGCCCCATTTCCTGGATGATATCCCGCAGCACAAAGCGGTTTGCATCGATGTCGTCCACAACCAGGATTTTGGCGGTTTCTTTTAAACTTCCGGCATTTGCCGAATTGGAATTGTTTTCCCCAGCCATAATTCCTCCTTATATTCATGCGCATTTAAGTTTTGGGTATGAATTGCCTGAGACGGCAAATAATAAATGCCATATATTTATTAAAGCATAAATCCCATAGGACCTATATAAAAAAGGGTAACATTATTTTAAGATACTGACAAGCGGTTTCTTGCTTCTTTGCACTGCGGAGGTAGCAATTCGGCCTGAATGTTGTGTGCGGAGGCGGACGCACGGGAGGCCGGGCAGACAAAATTGAAAATTCCCCTAAAGTAATTTTCCAAAAGACCGATAATAATAATAAGACATCAGTAATATTTCACGGAAAGGAGGAGTGGACAGTGCGTATTGAAGCGTATACACAGGTTCAGCAGATATATAACACATCCAAGTCCGACAAGAACCGCAGGAACGTGAAAGCGAATGCGGCGGAAGCGGATCAGCTTGAAATATCCAGTACCGCAAGGGACTACCAGGTTGCGAAACAGGCAGTTGCGGCTTGCGCGGATGTCAGGGAAGATGTGGTGGCTCCTCTCAGGAAAAGTATTCAGGCAGGTACTTACGAGGTGAGCGTTGGGAAATTTGCTGATAAGTTATTAAAGAAGTTAGAAGAAATGAGGTAAGCCCGTGGCAAGTTTGATGGAAAACCTGATTGTGACATTAGGTGATTTATGTGAAGAATATGAAAACTTGCTTGGGCTGTCCACCCAGAAGAAGCCGGTTATCATAGCCGGTAATCTGGAGGAGCTGTCAAAAATCACGGATGAAGAACAAATCGTTGTGAGCAGAATCAATCAGTTAGACCGTAAGAGACAGGAAGTGGTTCGTGATATCGCCAACGTGGTAAACAGGGATGTTGAAGATTTGAAGCTGGACAGTATTATCCAAATGCTGGAGCCAAGGCCGTCGGAGCAGCAGAAATTGGCGGCAGTTTATGACAGGTTGAAAGGCGTGGTAGGCAGGGTGAAACAGATTAATGAGCAGAACAGACAGCTTATTATAAATGCCCTTGAGCTGATTGAATTTGACATAAACATGGTCCAGGCAATGAGGGCAGCCCCCGAAACCGCCAATTATAACAAAGGCGCGTACAACACGGGAAGTGTGATCGGGGTAGACAGAAGCGGGTTTGACGCAAAACAATAATCCTAAAAATCCGAAGGGAGAGGTGATATCATATGCCATTATTTGGAAGTTTATACATCGGCGCGTCGGGTCTTCAGACGAGCCAAAACACATTGAATACAACCGCACATAATATGGCGAACACGGATACCAAGGGGTATACCAGGCAGCAAATCCTGCTTGGGACGCGCAGCTATATTAATCTTTCGAGCAGTGCATCTGCCATTTCCTACCAGCAGTACGGGCTGGGCGTGGTTTATTCCCAAACAAGACAGGTCAGGGATGTATTTTTGGATAAAACGTACCGGAAAGAAACGGGACGCTGTTCTTTTTATGAGGTAAATACGAAAGTCATTGAGGAAATGGAAGACCTGTTCGGCGAATTTCAGGGCGTGGAGTTTTCCGCGGCACTGGAAAACCTGTGGACCTCCATGGAGGAACTGTTAAAGAGTCCCTGTGACATGACAAACCAAAACATGTTCGTATCCCGCTGCGACCAGTTCTTAACGAAAGCGGCAAGGGTGTATGACGGGTTGTGCGAGCAGCAGGATAACCTGAATGCACAGGTGGAAAAAACGGTAGAGAAGATTAACGAATACGGGGAACAACTGGTAGCCATCAATAAGAAGATTATGAGACTGGAAACGGGCGATACCGAGCATGCCAACGACTTAAGGGACCAAAGGAACCTGATTCTTGATGAACTGGCAAAGATGGGGCAGATCCGGTATGAGGAGGATTTTAACGGCGTTGTCAGCGTAAAATTTGAAGGCGTTGATTTTGTGACTTCCGATTTGGTTAATACGATAGAACTGCATACGGATAAGGAAACGGGATTCCATACCCCTTACTGGAAGCAGTTGGCAAATTATAAAAATAACCAGTGGGGCGAACCGGAACTGGATTTGGAAGCGGCGCGGGTTTATAATCCTACGCAAAAGATTTCCACTACCATGAATACGGATATCGGTTCCCTGCGTGCCACTCTGCTGGCAAGAGGGGAAAAACGTGCCACCTATCAGGATTTGGAAGATTCCGAGGCGTACAATACCGATATTTACCAGTCGCTTTTAATGAACGTGGAAGCGGAATTTGACCGTCTGATCCATTATGTGGCGACCACAATCAACGATGCACTGCGGGAAGCTGCCATGCTGGAGCCGGATACCAATTACTTAAAGGATGAGGACGGCAATCCTTACCAAATGTTTGAACTGATATCCACGGATCCCGAAAAGGGATTTTCCGTCAGCAATATGATTGTAAACGAAAGCCTTAAGCGGGAGCCGGGCAGGCTGTCGTTCCGGACAAAGGACGGAAAGGAAGACGCGGCGGCGATCCAAAAGATGCTGGATGGTTTTGAGGCGGAGACTTACATGCTCAACCCGAACCTGCAGACGAAGACAAACATCCGCCGGTTCTATGATGCGCTGATTAACCAGGTCAGCAATACCGGTAAGACGAACAAGGATTTTCTGGATGCGCAGGAAGCTACGGTAAACGAAACCTATTCGGCAAGGGAACAGGTACTTGGCGTGTCTTCGGACGAGGAAATGGAATTTATGATTAAATTCCAAAATGCGTATAATGCATCCAGCCGTTATATTAACGTCATTGACGATATGATAGAACATATCATTAATACATTGGGAAGGTAAGGTGAGAAAGAATGCCATCACAGTTTTTTGGATTATCCATAGCGTCATCGGGACTCCGGGCGGCAAATGCGGCCCTCAATACCACCGGTAACAATATTTCCAATGTTTATACGGAAGGTTACAGCAGGCAGCAGGTGACACAGGAAGCGGCAAATGCGCTGCGTGTGTTTGCAACTTACGGTTGTGCCGGCGCCGGGGTGGATACCGTGGCGATTGAGCGTGTCAGGGATGCCTTTTACGATATGAGGTTCCGCGACAACAACTCCACACTGATGGAGTATGACATTAAGAACTATTACTGCGATACGTTACAGCAATATTTTGAGGATGACGGAAAGTCCGGATTCTCGGCGATTTATAATGCGTTTTCCACGACATTGGAGACTTTGTCCACCAACCGCAGCAGCACGGACGCCAAGAAGCAGTTTATTGCGGCGGCACAGAAAATGGCGGAGTACTTTAACAATACGGCAGGAAACCTTGTGGAACTGCAAAAGGACGTCAATTCGGAAATTAAAATCCGTATTGACCGGATTAATTCCATTACCACGGAGATTGCCACGATTAATAAACAGATTAATATCATAGAAATGGCCGCCACGAATGCGAGGGCAAACGAACTGCGCGACAAGAGGGATTTGCTTTTGGATGAATTGTCGGAAATCGTTGACGTGGAAACCGAAGAATTTCCCCTGACCGATTCCAATAATCCGGACCGGGAGACGGGCGGCACCAGGTTCCTCGTATATATTGCGGGCGGACAGTGCGTGGTGGATAATACGGATTTCCATACGCTGGAATGCCGTTCCAGGAAGGACGATGAGAAGATTAACCAAATGGATGCGGACGGTCTGTATGATGTATATTGGGATAACGGCAATGATTTTAACCTGAACAACGCGTCCATGAAAGGTTCCCTGCGGGGACTGATTGCCATGAGGGATGGCAATAATAACCAGGCGTTTTCCGGTTTGGTGACGGGCGTTGCCCAGGGCGTCAACGGGACGGAAGTAAAAGTGAAGGCGTTAAAGAGTTATCTTCAGGACATGGATAAGTGTACGCTTCCCAATTCCCCTACCAATAAGGGCGGCGATATCCTGATTGGCAATACGCAGTTTTACTATACTTCATGGGAATATGACGAGGCTACGTCCACCTATACGTTTATCATGAATGACGATAAATGTGATGAGAGGGTAACTTCCGCCATGATGGGGAAGGATGCCGAAGTGGGAAAGGATATTAATTACCAGGGGATTCCCTATTATTTGGCGCAGATGAATGAGTTTGTCCGCACGTTTTCGGCAAAGGTAAACGAGATTTTCGGCAAAGGCTACGATAAGAACGGGAACCTGTTCGGTAAGGGCGGTAATGAGCTGACGTTCTTTACGGCAAAGAAACCGGTGGCGGAAGACGGCGACCTTCGGTCACAGTATGGTTTGGACGACTTTTTGGACAGCGACGGATATTATGAAATGACGGCTTTTAATATCCAAATCAGCAATGAACTTTTGGCGGATGCGGATTTGCTCGGTACGAAATCCAGTGCGGATATCGGTGTGGAAGAATGCGGCCAGGTGGATGAACTCAAAGCGACGCTGGTGGATAAGACGAAATTCAGTTTCCGTAATGCCACGGTAAGCGAGTTTTTGGACTCCCTTCTTTCGGATGTGGCTTTAAATGCCGGCAATGCCAAGGATTTTTACGATACTTATTACGGAATCGCTGTTACCATAGAGAATCAGCGTTCTTCCATTTCCAGTGTGGATGAGGACGAGGAAGCGATGAATATGATTAAGTTCGAAAATGCGTATACGCTGTCTTCCAAAATGATCCAGACATTGACGGAAGTATATGACAGGCTGATCCTGCAGACAGGCGTATAAACGTGCGGGCGGACCGACGGGAAAAGGAGACGGAACATTATGAGAATGACCAATAAGATTATGCAGAATAATTCTCTGTATAATATCAACAATAATAAGCAGTTGGTAGATAAGCTGAGTACCATGATGTCTACGAATAAGAAAATTACAAGACCTTCCGATGATCCGGTGATTGCTGTCCGCGCACTGCGTCTGCGCAGCGACGTGGCACAGGTGTCGCAGTACCATGAAAAGAATGCGGAGGATGCGGCGAGCTGGCTGAAAGTGACCGAAGATTCCCTGGATACGACAACGGAGGTCATCCGTAAGATGATGGAGCAGGCGACAAGGGCTGCCGGGGGAAAGGATTTGGACTGCGGGAATTTGGAGATTATCGTGACCCAGTTAAAATCCTTAAGGGATGAATATTACGGAATCGGTAATGTGGACTTCGCGGGAAGGTATATTTTTACGGGATTCCGGACGGATACGTCCTTAAGCTACACGGAAGATACGGAAGAAGAATTTAAAATTTATGAAAAACTGGATATGTCCTCGGTGGATACCCTGAATTATACCAGCATCGGTAATTTAAAAGGAATTTCCAAGGAAAACTATGATCCGGAAGCGGCGGAAAATGCGGTGAATGCGGGCGCGGCGTTGACGGGGACGGCGGGCGGAGAGAACGAAAACAGCGTGCAGAATGCGGGCATCTACCGTATCATGCTTGCTTATGACAACCTGAAAAACAATAATCCTCCGGCTTCGAGCCTGTCCGTGAAATATGTGACGAATACAACAACGGTTCCGCCGCAGGAAGCGGATTTGTTCCCGGCAGGTACGATTGAGAACCATTCCACGACGGAGGATCCCAATCCCTACGATTATATCCAGCAGAATCCTACCAAAGCCGTGCTTGTGCCGGAAACAGGCGAGCTATTGATTGGAAAGGATTTGTATGAGACTGTTTTCCAGGGGAATGCGGTTCCTCCCCTGACTGTACCGAATCCGGCGTTGACCACCGATTCACAAATCCGTGTTTCCTATGAAAAAGATTCATGGAAAAAAGGCGACATGCGGCCGCAGCACTATTTTGAGTGTACGAAAGTGGATTTGGCGGATCCCACGAAGAACATTAATTATAACTGGAGCAAAGATAAGACGACAAATCCTCCTACCGATTATATTTCCATGGAAGGGGAGAGCCAGATTATTGAGTATGATGTGGGATATAATCAGACCATCCGCATCAATACCATGGCAGGCGAGGTTTTCTCCATGGATATGGACCGTGTCATCGACGATTTGGACAATGCCCTTTCCAAACTGAAGGAAATCGACACCGCAAGGACGAACCTGAAACACATGATGGAGAACATGAAGGAAGGCGAAGCGGGATACGAACATATCAAGGAAACGTATGCGGCAGCCGATAAGGCATATACCTATATCCGTGACAACATGCAGAAAAAGTTTGAAAAACTGATTTCCCAAGTGGAAGGTTTCCAAAGCTATGCCAGTGTGGCAATTACGGATAACGGTACCAGGTCTGACCGTCTGGATTTAATTAAGAACCGTTTGGAGACGCAGAAAACCACGTTTAAGACACTCCAGTCCGCCAATGAGGA
>CANTGP010000027.1 GCA_947653315.1 uncultured Lachnospiraceae bacterium | reverse complement strand
AGTTCTCCCTTTCAAACGGATATTCATTTCCACAAAATAAAATGTTTTGAAGCATCTGCTTCAATTTCGGATAATCCGTCAGCTTTTTTACCATATCGTCAAATAATGTATTGGACTCTTTCCGAAGCAGTAATTCTGCAGCAACGATTTCCCTCCTCGTCCATACATCCTGCACACTTTGAAATTCTTCCGTACCCGCCAGTCTCTCATCTGCCATTTGGCAAAGGCGGGAGACCAAATAAGGATACCCGGACGTATATTCATAAATTAAATGACTCACTCCGTCAATATCCATTCCCGTATGATAATCCTTCTCATATTCCTTCAGCATGGCAGCTATATCGTCCGGGTCAAAACTCATGTCAACCGTAAAATCCACGGCGATGTTCCACGGACTGTTATACTTTGATTCTTCGTTTGGATGCAGCTTTACTTTTAAGTTTTTGATATCATAAACACCTGCTAAAACCACTGATTGGAAGGTATGGTCATTTTTCTGCAGTTGTTCCAAATATTTTGTCCTCAGCAATCCCAAAAAGGAAAGAAAAATCTGGTTATTGGAACTTTTATCCACCTCATCTATCATCAGAATCACTTCTTTATCCGTATGATTACAGAGATTGGTAATCCTCTCACCCAAATCATCCAAAGGAAACTGCTCGGAAACAGGCCGGTTCCATTCCTCTAAAAGCATCCGGGAAACATTTTGGTTCTTCAGCACACGGCCGATTTTCCTGACCAATCCGGCCGCCAAAGTGTATAACGATACAAACATTTCATCTGACGCTTCAAAACTCAGACGCAGCACAAGATAGCGCTCTTTCAACTTCTGTTCCAACAGATATAATGTTGTTGTTTTTCCGTATTGTCTCGCCCTGTTTATGGTAAAATATTTTCCTTCCTGTATAAAATCCGTAATAATCCTGTCTATTTTTCTGCTGATATCCACCATATAATTCTTCTCCGGAATACAGATACCGGTTACATTAAATTTTTTATGCATATAGGGTTCCTCGGTTTCCATTTTGCCACACACCACAAATTTTCCTTATGGCGATTATTATAATAGTATAGCAGATTACCATGGCTTTTGGAATAACGAAATCCTAAAGGACACGGAAAAAGCACCTGCCATCGCTGACAGATGCCCTCCCATTACGTATGTGTATGCAAAAGCTCATGGGCCTTCCCGCTTAACGGTTCCCCGAAATATTCCTTATATAGCCTCTGCACCTCAGGATTTTCATGGGCATAGCGTATCTTCCGGTTCCGGTCCAGTTCGTACAGTTTGGGGGCGCGCGCTTCCGCAAGCTCCTCACCGTCCTTAATGGGCTGCCCGCCGCCGCCCACACAGCCGCCGGGACATGCCATCACCTCCACGAAATCATAATGTACATTCCCTTTCTTAATATCTTCCAGCAAATCCCTGGCATTTTTTAATCCGCTCACCGTACAGGTGGACAGTTCTTTCCCGCCGATGCGGAACGTGCTTTCCTTCCTGCCTTCCATTCCCCTTACGGTCTGGAAATCAGGCACCGGGTTTTCACCGGTCAGCACATAAGCCGCCGTCCGCAGCGCCGCTTCCATCACGCCGCCGGTTGCGCCGAAGATCACCCCGGCGCCGGTGCTGACTCCCAGCGGGGAATCAAAATCTTCCTCCTCCAAAAGCTCAGGCCGGATATGCTCCGCCCGCACCAGTCTGCCAAACTCCCTCGTGGTAAGTACCAAATCCACGTCCGGTCCCGCCCCGCAACTGTACATGTCCGGCAGCGTCGCTTCCCTTTTCTTGGAAACACAGGGCATGATGGAAATGCTGAAAATCTTTTCCGCCGGTATTCCCGCCTTTTGGGCAAAATAAGTCTTTGCCACCGCGCCGAACATCTGCTGCGGCGATTTCGCCGTGGACAGATTTCCCGCCAGTTCCGGGTACTGTGACTTTATAAAGCTGACCCAGCCCGGACAGCAGGACGTGAACATGGGATATTCATGCTCCGTGCCGTCGGAAAGCCGTTTGAGCAGTTCCGTCCCTTCCTCCATAATCGTCAGGTCCGCGGAAAAATTGGTGTCAAACACATAATCAAACCCAATCTGCTTTAAGGCGGATACCATCCGTCCTTCCGTGGATTCGGATGCCGGAAGCCCCAATGCTTCCCCCCATGCGGCACGCACTGCGGGCGCCACCTGCACCACGGTTACGGTTTCGGGGTCCGCCAGCGCGCGGAACACTTTCGGAAGGTCGTCCCTCTCCCGCAGCGCCCCCGTAGGGCAATGGGTAATGCACTGCCCGCACAGGCTGCAGTCGGATTCCTCGATGCAGCGGTTCCTGCTGACATCCACCGTAGTCCGGGAACCGGTATTCTGCACGTCCCATATATGTAAATCCTGCACCTTATCACAAATCTGCACACAGCGCATACACTTGATGCATTTTGCCGAATCCCTGATAAGAGGGAAATCCTTATTCCAAGGATTATGCTGCACTTCTTTTTCATAAGGCAAATCCAAAATCCCCAAATCATTCGCCAGTTTTTGCAGATTACAGTTACCGCTCCGCACGCAGGTGGCGCAACTGCAGTCGTGCTGGGAAAGAATCAATTCCACATTCGTCCGGCGGACGGAGCGTACCTTCGGGGAATTGGTATACAGCGTCATTCCTTCCTCCACCGGGTTATTGCACGCCGTAATTAACTTCGTCTTCCCCTGCATTTCCACCACGCATACTTTGCAGGCGCCGATTTCATTCACGCCTTCCAAATAACACAGGTGGGGAATTTGGATTCCCACACTGGCCGCCGCCTTCATAATCGTAGTGCCTTCGCGCACCCTTAACTGTTTACCGTCAATGGTCAGATTTACCATATCGCCGCACGCCCTCCTTTCAGGTTTCCGTAACCGTAGTGGTCACAGCGCAGACATCTTCCTGCCTCCTGCGCCGCTTCCTGCTTCGTCATGCATTCCTCGATGGCACAAAAATCTTTTTTCCTCTCTCCCGCTTCCCGTTCCGACATGTTTACCCTGCCGCACGGCGCCCGGTCCGCATAGCTCACCTGCGGAATCTCCACGTCACAGGGAATGACATGGTGATATCCCAAATATTCATCGATGTTCGCAGCCGCCACCTTCCCCGCCGCAATGGCACGTATTACCGTAGCGGGACCGGTCACGCAGTCGCCGCCCGCAAACATACCCGGAAGGTTTTCAATGCTGCTCTCGCTCATCGCCTGGAGCACGCCCCTCTTAATGGGAATTCCGGCTTCCTCAAAATGCCGGGACTCAATGCCCTGTCCGATGGCTACCACCACGATATCGCAGGGAATCCTTTTTAACTCCACTTCCGCCCTTACGGGTCTTGCCCTTCCCCATGCATCGATGGTTCCGATAATCTGCGGCTCCACCCAGATTGCCGTCACCTGCCCGTTTTCATCCGCCTCGATTTTATGGGGCGCCTTTAAACTGTATAACTCGGCGCCTTCCGCAATTGCCCCTTCGATTTCCTCCGGCAGCGCCGTCATATCCTCCTGCCTCCTGCGGTAAGCAATTCCCACTTTCTCCGCCCCCAGCCGGATGGCGGAACGGGTACAGTCCATGGCGACATTGCCGCCGCCTACCACGACCACCGTTTTTCCCGTAAAATCCGGCGGATTATCGTCCCCGATGCTGCGCAGCATTTCCACGGCGGAAATCACCCCTTTGGCATCCTCGCCCTCAATGCCTATTTTCTTGTCCGTATGTGCGCCGATTGCCACATACACCGCATCGTATTCCTTCCGCAAATCGCTCAGGGATACGTCGTCCTCCTCGTTTCCGATGGTCACGTTGGTATGTACCTCCACCCCCGTGGATAAAATCGCCTCGATATCCTCATCCAAACGCTCCCTGGGAAAACGGTAATTCGGTATCCCGTACCGCAGCATCCCGCCCAGTTTCCCTTTTTCCTCGAACACAACGGCATGGTGTCCCATCAGCTCCAAATAATATGCCGCCGACAGGCCGCCCGGACCGCCGCCCACGATTGCCACCTTCTTCCCCGTGGAAGTTGCCTTTTTCGGCACGGGAACCGTATTGGCACGGGCATTGTCCACCGCCATCCGTTTTAACCCACGGATATTGACCGAACTGTCTATCATGTTCCGGCGGCACCTCGCCTCACAGGGATGCTCACAGATTAAGGCACATGCCGTAGGGAACGGATTGTCCTTACGGATTAACTGCACCGCATCCGCATACCGCTCCTCGCCCACCAGCGCAATATATCCGGGAATGTCCACCCCTGCCGGGCAAAGCGCCACACAGGGCACCGGCTGGGTAATGGTATAGGAACATTTTCCCGTTTTAATATGGTGCAGGTAATCCTCCTTAAATCCTTCCAGTCCGGCAAGCACCATATGCGCCGCCTCATACCCGATGGCGCAGTCCGCCGAATCCGTAATGTTGTTCGCCGTTTCCTCGATTAAGGCAATGGTATCCTCCGTTGCCCTTCCTTCCAAAACATCTTCCATCAAATGCTGGAGCTGTAAAAGCCCCACGCGGCAAGGAACACACTTCCCGCAGGTCTGCGCATGGCACAACTTTAAAAATGACAACTGCAAATCCACCGGACAAAGTCCCGGCGGGCTGGCAATAATATGCCGCTCCAAATCCTTGTACAGACGTTCCACCGTCAACTGCGCCGCGTTGGGCGTGCTGATTTTTAACCGGCTCATTCTCCTACCTCCTCTTTTCTTCTTACCGTTTTTTTGCTATAATCTAATCAACCGGTATGTAAGCACTTACAAACCGAATATATAAAAACTATGAATCCCCAACCAGAAAGGATTGAAAACATGATGCAGACCATTTACTTAACCCCAAAAGATTCCATCCAGGAAACCCTGAATACCCTTAGCGCACCGCCGGAAGAACCCGTCCACATCCGTCTTGCCCCCGGCACTTACCGTGAAAAACTGGTCATCCAAAGACCCCGCCTGTTCATTACGGGGGAATCCGCCGAAAATACCGTCATCGCTTATGACGATTATGCGAAATTCATTATGCCGGACGGCACCAAACGCGGCACTTTCCGCTCCTACACGGTACTTTTGGACACCCATGACGTAACCATGGAACACCTTACCATCGCCAACCTTGCCGCACCGAGGAAAAAAGCCGGACAGGCCATCGCCCTCTATGCCGACGGCGACCGTCTGGTCTTCCGTCACTGCCGCTTTACGGGCAACCAGGACACCCTTTTCACCGGTCCCCTGCCCCCTGCCCCGAAAGAAGCGGGCGGATTCACCGGTCCGAAAGAATTCGCTCCCCGCATCAACGGCAGGCACCTATATGACCACTGCCAAATCAGCGGCAACATCGATTTCATTTTCGGCAGCGCTACCGCCTACTTCCGCAACTGCCAAATCGAAACCGTCGGGGAAGGGACTTTCGGAAGCAAAGACGGCGAACCGCCCGTCTGCGGTTACATCACCGCAGCCTCCACGCCGGAAGGACAGCCCTACGGGTACGTCTTCGACCGCTGTAACCTCACGGGCACCAACTGTCCGGCAGGAAGTGTCTATTTGGGGCGTCCCTGGCGCAACTATGCCAAAACCGTATTCCTAAACTGCACCATGGATGCCAGCATCCATCCCGCCGGTTTCCACGACTGGAAAAAACCGGAAGCCCATGACACCGTATATTATGCGGAATACAACAGCATGGGGGAAGGCGGCGCCTGCATCAACCGCGCCCCGTTCACCCGCATCCTGACCGACAGCGAAGCCGGCAATTATACCATCGGAAAAGTGCTCGGCGAAGATTTCCCGCTGCCTGAGGAATAATCCGCAAGAGCGTGTTTGAACATTGCTTTCTGCAGAATGTTAATTTTCAAACACGCTCCGGCACAGGCAATTGCCGGTGTTTCCGTATGCTTATGCAGGAACACCGGTAAAAAAGCCTACGCTTCCTCCCAAAGCCTTTGGATATGCTTCCTTGCCGCCACCGCGTTTTCCGGCACGGTATCTTCCAACGTGGCATGAATATAAGGCTT
The DNA here is from genome assembly GCA_947653315.1 of uncultured Lachnospiraceae bacterium. Taxonomy (GTDB): domain Bacteria; phylum Bacillota; class Clostridia; order Lachnospirales; family Lachnospiraceae; genus Kineothrix. The sequence goes on along the minus strand of CANTGP010000027.1, from coordinate 8,540 downwards.
CTCCTTTTTCATAAACCGCATCAAATCCGAATAATCCATCTCCCCGGTTCCTGCCGCCACCGACTTTAACGTTCCGTCCTTCACCTGGTAATCCTTAATATGAACCACGGCGACATCCTTCCCCAAAAGTTCCACAGCCTCCTTCACAATTTCCCTCTGCTCCTTATAATTACTGATATCCAGCATATTGACAGGATCAAGGATAATCTGAAGATTCGGGGAATCTATGGCATCCAGCACCTTCTTCGCCCGCGCCGGATTATACACGATATGCTTAAACACCGGCTCGATGGCAAGAATCACACCCATCTGTTCCGCATACCGCACCACGGGCGTTACGTTCCTGATAAACGTTTCCAACGCTTCCTCCCCGTGACACGCCTCCTCATAAGAATAAGTCTCATTGGGCGCCCCCGTCTCGGTACCCACCACGCCGCAGCCAAGCAGCGAGGCAAAACGGATATGCGCCTTATAACGTTCCTGCGTCTCCTTTAACTTTTGGACATTCGGATTCGCCAGATTCAGGTAACAGCCAAGCACCGCCACGTCAATGCCGTACTCCGCAAACAGTTTCTTTAAGTACATGGCATAACCGGGGGTTAATGCACTGTCCGCCACGCTGTATTCATCGATGACTTTGGACAATGCTAAATGGCCGCAGGCAAATCCCTGCTCTTTGGCAATGGCAAGACGTTCGGGCAGGGTGCCTTTGGCAATGTCGTGTAGACGGATTCCTAATTGCATAAAAATTTCCTCCTTTTGTTTTTGTGGTTGGAACAAGAAGGGGGTATAATGGGGACGCTTCCGGCGGGAGGGCAGGGCTTTGTTTTCCCTGCGCGATTTTGGATGGGGTTTTCTAAACAGAATGGGATGGTTTTCACGGGCTTCCGGGCCGCCCTCAAGCGGCATCCATGCCGCCTCGGGCTAAACAGCGCATCCATGCGCTGTTTTCCCTGGTTTTTCTATCATTCTGTTAAGAAAAGCCTCCATCCAAACTCCAGCAGGGAAAACAAAGCCCTGCCCTCCCGCCGGAAGCTGGTTCTCATTATTCCTTCTCGTTCCTGAAATGTTATATGTATTAAGCCGTCCCGGTTATGCGACATAAGGTTATGTAACATAAAATATAATAACCGCCCCTTCATCTGCCAACCGGGACTTCACAATAATCCTACCGGCATTGAGAGCCAGCCTGAGGGGGAAGGCCATGTCCTGGTTTTTTATGCTGGAGTTTGGATGGAGGCTTTTCTTAACAGAATGTTAGAAAAACCAGGACATGGTCTTCCCCCTCAGGCGTCCCCTCAATCCCCCTTTAGCAAGATAGAGGGTGAAGACCACCCTCTACCTTACACAATATCATATCTATAATTTTTTAGGAGAAGCCTATTCATTCCAAGACGGGGGAAACTTACCTCTGTACCCTGCCGGATGCATCCCCGCCTGCCAGTTTCTTTACTTCATCCACCGACACTTGGTTAAAGTCGCCTTCAATGCTGTGCTTTAAGCAGCTTGCCGCCACCGCAAATTCAATGGTATCCTGTGCGCCCATATCGTTCAGGCATGCGTAAATCAGTCCGGCCCCAAAGGAATCGCCGCCGCCTACGCGGTCCACGATGTGCATGGTGTATTTTTTGCTGAAATAATATGCGCCGTCCGTATAAAGCATCGCCGCCCAGTTGTTGTCATTGGCGGAAAGGGATTCCCTTAAGGTGATTGCCACTTTCTTGAAGCCGAAACGGTCTGCAAGCTGTTTCGCCACGTCTTTATATCCTTCGTGGTTTACTTTGCCGCTGGTAACGTCGGTATCCGCTGCCTTTATGCCGAATACGTCCCCGGCGTCTTCTTCGTTCGCAATGCATACGTCCACATATTTGCAGAGTTCACCCATGACTTCCCCTGCTTTTTCCTTGCTCCACAGTTTGTTCCTGTAATTTAAGTCACAGCTTACGGTGATGCCTTTTTCCTTTGCCTTTTTGCAGGCTTCCAGGCAGATTTCCGCCACGTTGTCGCCAAGCGCCGGAGTTATGCCCGTGAAATGGAACCAGTCCGCGCCTTCAAAAATTTCGTCCCAGTTAAAATCGGCTTTGACAGCTTCCGCAATGGAGGAGCCTGCACGGTCGTAAATGACTTTGGAGGGTCTTTGGGAAGCGCCTTTTTCCAGGAAATAAATGCCTACGCGGCTGCCGCCCCTTACGATATGGGAGGTATCCACGCCGAACCTGCGCAGGGAGTTTACGCCTGCCTGCCCGATTTCATGCGCCGGGAGTTTCGTGACAAAACTGGATTCCAGACCGTAGTTTGCCAGCGATACGGATACGTTCGCTTCCCCGCCGCCGTAGGTCGCCCCGTAGCTCTCCGCCTGCACGAAACGGTAATAGCCTTCCGGTGCCAGTCTTAACATAATTTCACCAAATGTTACTGTTTTTTTTGCCATTTTATTTTCCAAACCTTTCTTTATCTCTGTTTATCTTTCTTTCAATTTCGTTTTTCTTTATCTATTTTCTTTGTCTGTTTTTCTTTATCTATTTTCTTTATCTGTTTTTTTATTTGGTTTTCGTTGTTTCTTTTGCTTCCGCTTCCCGGCAGCCGGTCTTTTCATGAAGTCCATGCCATCCATGCTATCCTTACCATCCATGTCGTCCGGTTACAGGGTTACGCCTTGTTTAAAGATTGCCATGTCATGGAATCCTGCTTCCTCGCTCCTTACTTTTTTGCCGGAAGCCACTTCCAGCACAAACGCAAAGAATTTTTCCGCCGTGGTATCCATGTCCGCCCCTTCGGTCAGCACGCCTGCATTAAAGTCAATCCATCCGCTTTTCTTTCCGGCAATCCTGGAATTACTGGAAATCTTTACGGTGGGAACCGGGGACGCGAAAGGGGTTCCCCTTCCCGTGGTAAACAGTACAATGTGCGCGCCTGCCGCCGCCAGTGCGGTAGCAGCCACCAAATCGTTGCCGGGGGCGCTTAACAGGTTTAAGCCGTTCTCCTTTACGGTCCCGCCATAGGGAAGCACTCCCCGTACCGGGGCAGAACCGGATTTTTGGGTACATCCCAGGGATTTGTCTTCCAGGGTGGAAATACCGCCCTTTTTATTGCCCGGCGACGGATTCTCATAAATGGTCTGGTTATGACTCTTAAAATAATTCTTAAAGTCATTGATCAGGTCCACCGTCTGGCGGAACAGTTCCTCGTTTTCGCAGCGGTTCATTAACAGCGTTTCCGCACCGAACATTTCCGGCACTTCCGTAAGGATTGTGGTGCCGCCCCTGCCGATTAACAGGTCGGAGAACCTTCCCACCAGCGGGTTTGCGGTGATGCCGGAAAAACCGTCGCTTCCGCCGCACTTAAGGCCCACCACCAGTTTTCCTGCGCTGATTTTTGTCCGCTCCGCCACACAAGCGTAATCCACCAGTTGCCCGATCAGTTCCAGCCCGTCCGCCATCTCGTCATCGCTTTCCTGGCAGACCAGGAATTTTACCCTTTTTTCGTCGTAAGCGCCGATATATTTCTTCAGTTCGTCAATATTGCTGTTTTCACAGCCAAGCCCAAGCACGAGCACCCCGCCCGCATTGGGATGGTTCACGAGGTTTGCAAGAATCTGCCTCGTGTGCTCCTGGTCATCCCCCATTTGGGAACAGCCGTAAGGATGGGGGAATGCAACCACTTCCTCCACGCTTCCTTTCACAAGGGAAGCGGCCTGTTTTGCCATCGCCGTGGCAATGTTGTTCACACAGCCAACCGTCGGGATAATCCATATCTCGTTGCGCACCCCTGCCTTGCCGTTTTCCCGTTCAAAACCCATGAAATATGCTTCTTCCGAACCTTCCGTTTCCGGCTTCGCCCCCACGGGTTCATACGTATAGGTAAGCAAATCTCCCAAACCGGTTTTTACGTTGTGGGTGTGAATCCATTCGCCCTTTGCCACCTTGGCGGTGGTATAGCCGATGGGACAGCCGTATTTTATGACGGGGGTTTTCTCCGCCATATCACACAGAGCCACTTTATGTCCGGCAGGAACGTCGGTGACGGCTTCGATTTCCCCGCCGTCCACCGTAAACTTGTCGCCCTGCTTTAATTCCTCAATGGCTACCGCCACATTATCGTCTTTATGGATTTTAATGATTTTTGCCATATGCGTCTCCTGTTTTATTTTACGAAATTCTTTTCCATGGCTTTACGCATGCCGAGTTCCCTGATTTCATCCAAATATGCGGAAACCTGTGCCGACAGGCCGTCTACTTTGGTAAGGTCCTGTCCGAAAAATTCTTCATTGGACAAGAAAGCGTTTACAAATTCCGCCGTATCCTTACCGCTGTTTTCCGCAAAGAACCGGAGCACCGCTTCGTCGTCCAAAATCTTATATTCTTCTTCCCCGCGCTTACCGATTAAAGCCTTATCCCTGATTTCGCTGCCCGTATAGAATGCCATCAGGGCCGCAATGGAGAAAGTCAGGTGTTCGGGCAGTTTCCCGGTCTTATCCACATATCCCAGGAAGCTGGGCATACACCTTGCACGCCATTTGGATACGGAGTTCAGCGCAATGGATAACAGCGCATGTTTTACGTAAGGGTTGTTGAACCTGGTTACTACCGCTTCCGCAAACTCCTTTAACTCTTTTTCCGGAAGGGTCAGGGTCGGAATCACTTCGTCATAAATGGTATGGTACATAAAATCATAAACCAGTTTGTCTTCCATGGACTGCAGCACGTAATCATTGCCCGCAAGGTAGGAAGCCAGCACGAAAGAAGTATGCGCCCCGTTTAAGATTCTTACCTTCCTTTGCTTGTACGGCTTCTGGTTATCGGTGAAAATAACGGGAAGTCCTGCTTTTACAAGCGGAAGTTCATCGGAAATATCCTTTTCGCTTTCGATGACCCAAAGGGCAAACGGTTCGCCCGTTACGATTAAATCGTCCTCATATCCGAATTGTTCCCACAATTCCTTTTCCTCATCCTTCGGGTAACCGGTAATAATGCGGTCCACCAAAGTGGAGCAGAATACGCACGCATCGTTCAGCCACGCCTTGAAACCGCCTTCCAGCTCCCACAAATCCGCCAGTTTCATCACGCACTCTTTTAAATGAATGCCGTTATCGTCAATCAGTTCCACGGGCAGCATTACAAGCCCCTTGTCCGCCGCGCCGTTAAAATGTTTGTATCTTTCATATAAGAATTTCGCCAGTTTCCCCGGATAACTGCGGGGCGGCTCCATCTCCAGCCTGTCCGTATCGTCATATACGATTCCTGCCTCGGTCGTATTGGAAACGATGAAACGAAGGGAATCCAGTTTCGCGTATTCGCTGTATTTACCGTATTCCTCATGGGCAGCCACGGCATCCGTCACACTGGTGATAATGCGGTTTTGTACCGCTGCCTTGCCGTCCACGATTCCCCGCAGGGAAACCGTATACTGGCACTCCTGCTTATGTAACCGCTCCAAAGTACCGAACTCAATCGGCTTTACCAGAACAATATCGCCGTCAAAGTATCCCTTTTCGTTTGCAATGTCTATCATGTAATCCACGAATCCACGGAGGAAATTGCCCTCCCCGAACTGCAACACTTTTACGGGCCTTTCTTTCTTCTTCGTCAACGCTTTGTTCAACAATTCCATCTTCCTACACCTTTCCCTTTCCCTTCCCATATGTTTGCGGCTTTATGAAAGCCCTTACATTTACAATCTTACAACGTTTTCCTGCCATAGTCAATAGTTTTTTTGTCTATTTCCTATACTTTTCAAAATATTCTTGAATTTAATTAATGACTATTGTATAATGGTTTTGGATTTGCGGATGTAACCATTTACACAGATTGTTTCATGGCGTTTGAAAATACTATGTATAGGGTTTCATTACTACTGTCCCGGGCGGTGACTCCTGTGAGCATCCAACGGATTTTTCACAAGCCAGATCCACACCTACAGGAATGGAGGATATATATGACCATTTACGATATTTCCAAAATGGCCGGTGTTTCCATTGCCACCGTTTCCCGCGTGCTGAATGGCAATACCAACGTGACACCGAAAACAAAAAAAAAGGTTTTGGATATCATCGAGCAAAGCGGCTATACCCCAAACGCATTTGCAAGGGGGCTTGGCTTAAATTCCATGAATACCATCGGAATCCTGTGCGCGGATTCTTCCGACCTTTACCTTGCAAAAGCCATTTACCACATTGAGCGCAACCTGCGCGCCGGCGGTTACAATTCGATTTTATGCTGTACCGGCTATGATTTGGAGAATAAGAAAAACTCCTTAAACCTGATTATTTCACAAAAAGTGGACAGCGTTATTATGGTAGGTTCCAGTTTCATCGAATCCCAGGATGCCGACAACCAGTATATCCGGGATGCCGCGTCCCAGGTTCCGATTATGCTTTTAAACGCTGATTTTGACTGCCCGAACGTATACTGTACGCTCTGCGACGATTTCAAGGCAATGCAGGAAGTAACGTTAAACCTGATTGACTCCGGCATACAGGATATCCTATACCTCTACAATTCCAAATCGTACAGCGGTATGAAGAAGCTGACCGGATGCCAGTCCGCCTTCCTCATGCGCGACCTGCCCCTGGATAAGAAATACCAGCAGCTTTTTTCGGGCAGCAGGGACGACATCGACGGGGTCTGCCGGTTTTTAAACCAGTTAAGGGAGAAAGGGCTTTCTTTCCATGCCGTCATTTGTGCGGAAGACATGCTCGCCATTGCTGCGGTAAAATATGCCCGCATGAACCGTTTGGAAATTCCGTCCGACCTGTCCGTCATCGGATACAACAACTCCCTGCTCACCATATGCAGCGAGCCGGAGCTGACTTCCGTGGATAACCGTTTGGAAAGTCTCTGCCAGCAATTGGTAAAAACATTAATCGATACGCTCGGCGGAAACGAAATGCCCCAAAAAACAATCTTTTCCGGCGAACTGGTGAAACGGGGCACCACCGCTTTTTAGCCGGAACCAGAAGGAATGTAACAATTTATACTTTATATCATCTATTATTTTAACGGGAAAAGGAGGATAACCCCAATGAAAAACTTTATGGACAGGGACTTTATGTTAAACAGCCCCACTGCACAGACGCTTTACCACGAATATGCGGAAAAAACGCCTATCCTGGACTACCACTGCCATATCAATCCGCAGGAGATTGCACAGGACAGACAGTTTGAGAACATCACGCAGGTATGGCTGGGCGGCGACCACTACAAATGGCGCCTGATGCGCTCCTGCGGCGTGGACGAACGCTACATCACGGGAGATGCGCCGGACAAGGAGAAATTCTTAAAATGGGCGGAGGTTCTCGGCAAAGCCATCGGCAATCCCTTATTCCACTGGAGCCATTTGGAACTTCAGCGCTATTTCGGGTACAACGGTGTCCTGAACAAAAATACGGCTGAGGAAGTATGGGAACTTTGCAACAAAAAGCTGGCTGACCCTTCCATGAGCGTGCGCTCCCTGATCAAACAGTCGGGCGTAACCTTAATCTGCACCACGGACGATCCCGTGGACAGCCTGGAATGGCATAAACAAATCGCGGAAGATGCTTCCTTTGACGTGCAGGTACTTCCCGCATGGAGACCGGACAAAGCCATGAACCTGGAAAAACCCGAATATTTGGATTACCTCTCAAAACTCTCCGAAACAAGCGGGATTACGGTAAACTCCTTCCAAACGCTGAAAGAAGCCCTTGCAAAACGCATGGATTTCTTCGCGTCCATGGGATGCAGCGTATCCGACCACGCGTTGGAATACGTGATGTATGCACCGGCTTCCGATGAAGAAATCGAAGCCATTTTCACAAAAAGATTCCGGGCGGCATCCGGTGACGTCATCACCAAAGAGGAAGAACTGAAATTCAAAACCGCCTTTATGCTTTTCGTAGGCAGCGAATACCATAAGCGCAACTGGGTTATGCAGCTCCACTATGGGGCAAAGCGCGACAACAATAAGAACATGTATGCCAAACTCGGTCCGGACACCGGATACGACTGCATCAATAACTATGCGCCGTCTTCCCAAACCGCTGATTTCCTCAATGCGATGGAAGAAAACAATGCGCTGCCCAAGACCATTATTTACAGCCTGAATCCCAACGACAATGCCGCCATCGGCACCATCCTCGGCTGTTTCCAGGATTCCACCGTGGCGGCAAAGATCCAGCAGGGAAGCGCATGGTGGTTCAATGACCATAAGCAGGGCATGACCGACCAGTTAACCTCCCTTGCAAACCTTGGGAACCTTTCCGGTTTCGTGGGAATGCTGACGGATTCCAGGAGTTTCCTCTCCTACACCAGACACGAATATTTCCGCCGCATTTTATGCAACTTCATAGGCGGGCTGGTGGAAAACGGGGAATTCCCCTGCGACATGGATATCCTGTCCGAAATCGTGACCGATATCTCTTACCGCAATGCGGTCCGCTACTTCGGATTCCGCCTTTAAACCTACAATCGGGCAGGGGTACACTTCTCCCCTACTCGCCGTGCACCCGCAGCTTCGCTGGCATCTTCCTTTGGGTGCCCGTGTGCAATCGAGTAGGGGAAAAG
>CANTGP010000026.1 GCA_947653315.1 uncultured Lachnospiraceae bacterium | reverse complement strand
GCCGCCGTGGTCATAAACCGCCGTTTGGAAACAATTAGAAATAGCCCATTTTTGCCATCAGGTTTTAACAGCTACCGGCAGGGGAAATCCGGGAGGGCAGGCAGGGATTTGGCAGGGCGCTCCGTTCCTGTCTTTTGCGTCCCCCTTTTTCATCCCCCTTTTGCGCCCACCACCGATTCCGACTCCAATCATAAATATTTAACCTCTTTTTCCCTTGCAAAACCGATATCCACAAATGCATTGTGCTGCTGAATCAGGCTCAATCCTTCCACGATATTTTCCTCGCTCCCCACAGGTATGCCGATTCTTTTCCTGTCCTTTGTTACAATCATCAGGGTATGTATCTCCAAACCGGCCGTCTTATGCCCCAGTCTGCTCTGCACGTCCTCCAGCCGCCGGTATGCCCACACGATATCGTTGTAATCGGTATACAACCATTTTCCAACCCCTTCCTGGAACATGTAATACCGCCCGAACCGTATGCGTCCCACCGGTTTTGCCGTGTTAAAATCCCTCCGCACCATACTCTCGTCATGGCTGCGCCCGGACGCCGCCGCAAATTCATAACCCTTCATTTCCCGTCATCTCCCCATCCTGTCTTAATCTTTCCGGTATTTAAGAACTGTTAAAAAATCCGTCTTTACATGTTCTCCCGGTCCGATGCTTTCCCGATAATAATCTCTTTATAGTTTATATCGGCTAATTTGTCATAACTGCACACCGCCATGCTGTATTCTTCCAGCCTGTCGCTTAAGGCAAAATAGGCATCCCCCGTTTTCCCGTCTTTACGCAGAATCCTGCCGCAGCACAGCCCTTCCCCTTCGGGTTCCAACACCGTGGCATCCATTCCCTGCCGCATTCCTTCCCCCGTCAGCTTCATATAAGATTCTTTTACCGTCCATATCCGGTAGAAATTATCGCTGGCATGCTCCTCGCCGAGCCGTTCCAGGAGTGCCTTATCTTCATCCGCAAAGAACCGTTCCGCCATTCCCATACCCGTTTCCCTGTGTTTCTGCACGTCAACCCCAACCTCATGATTGGAGAAAGCCCCCATCACATACCTGCCCGAATGGGAAATACTGAAACAAACCTCCCCGTAATCCTTTAGAAAAGGCTTCCCGTTCCTCCCATATGTATACGACAAAGAAAGCGGCGCCTCACCGGCCTGCTGCCCGCCCCCGCCGTCCATCCAATTCCTGATTCCCACCTGAATCAGATATCCGGCAAGCAGACTCCGCTTTCTGTCTTCTTCATTCCTGCACTGCCAGACTTTCTCCTGGCGCGTCTCGTCCACCCGGTCCATATACTCCCAAAAGACACGTTCTTCCGACAATGCAGCCGTATCCGCCACATAAACTTTTAACATTCTCCGCCCTTAATTTTAACTTTCCGCACCTGCCCCTTCCCCGGAATCCTTTTCCTGATTTTCCTCCGAATCCGCAAGCGCTATCCCAAGTTCCGTTAACTGTGTCTGATCTACCACATCCGGCGCATTGGTCAACAGGCAGGAAGCATCCTTAATCTTCGGAAATGCCATGACATCACGAATACTTTCCGCATGTACCAGCAGCATCACCAAACGGTCTAAGCCGTAAGCCAATCCGGCGTGGGGTGGTACCCCGTATTTAAATGCATTTAACAGGAAACCGAAACGGTTATAGGCATCCTCTTTTTCAAAGCCCAAAACCTCAAACATCTTCTCCTGTATATCGTTTTGGAAAATCCTGACCGAGCCGCCGCCCAGCTCCACACCGTTCAATACGATATCGTATGCTTTCGCCCGGACACTGCCCGGATCGGAATCCAGTTTCGGCAAATCCTCATCCATCGGCATGGTGAAAGGATGATGCATCGCCACAAAGCGGTTTTCCTCCTCACTCCATTCCAACAGCGGAAATTCCGTAACCCACAAAAAGTTGAACCGGTTTTCATCGATCAGTCCCATCTGCCTGCCAAGCTCCAGGCGCAGGGCGCCGAGTACGCTCCATACAGTGTCGTTCTTATCCGCCGCAAACAGCAGTAAATCCCCGTTTTCCCCGCCCATTGCCGCTACCAGCGCTTTTAGCTGTTCTTCCGTCATGAATTTGGCGAAAGAGGATTTATAACTGCCGTCCTCCCCGATGCAAAGGTATGCCAGCCCTTTGGCGCCGTACCCTTTTGCCATATCCGCCAACGCGTCGATTTTCTTCCGGGGCATGTTTCCCTGTCCTTTGGCATTAATCCCACGGACGGAACCGCCGTTTTCCAACGCCCCGGTGAAAACGCCGAACCCGCAGTCTTTTACCGTCTCCGATACGTCCGTAAGCTCCATGCCGAAACGGGTATCCGGCTTGTCCGAACCGTAACGGTTCATGGCGTCTATCCACTTCATGCGTGGAAGCGGCAGCGCCACATCAAGCCCGATGGCTTCCTTACATACAAACTGTAAAAGCCTTTCGTTGACGTCGATAACATCCTCCACGTCCACAAAGGAAAGCTCCATATCCACCTGCGTAAATTCCGGCTGACGGTCCGCACGCAAATCCTCGTCGCGGAAACATTTTGCAATTTGGAAATAGCGGTCATAACCGGAACACATCAATAATTGCTTAAACAACTGGGGAGACTGGGGCAGCCCGTAAAACGTCCCCGGATGGATGCGGCTGGGTACCAGGTAATCCCTCGCCCCTTCCGGCGTGGACTTACCGAGAATCGGCGTCTCAATTTCCAAAAATCCCTCCTGTGTCAGGAATTTGCGGATATTTGCCGTAATGGCGCTCCGTAAAATAAGGTTTCTCTGCAAATCCGGCCTGCGCAAATCCAAATAACGGTATTTTAAACGCAACTCCTCCTTCGTCCTGGACTGTGCCTCAATGGGGAACGGGGGCGTCTCCGCTTCCGATAAAATACGGGTTTCCTTCGCACGGATTTCGATTTCACCCGTGGCAAGGTTTTCATTGACCGCGCCTGCCCTTTTCTCCACGGTACCGCACACTGCCACCACGAATTCGCTCCTCATTTTCTCCGCTTTCGCAAAATTCTCCGCCCCGCAGTCGCTTTCCTCGTAAATAATCTGGAGCAGCCCCGAACGGTCCCTCAAATCCACGAAAATAATGCCGCCCTTATTCCTCTGTTTCTGCACCCATCCCATAACCGTTACCGTCTCACCTGCGTTTGCCGCCGATAACTCGCCGCAGCGGTGCGTCCTCTTTAACCCTTTCATTGCCTCTGCCATGGCTCATTCCTCACAATCTGTTTTTACTGTATTTTACTTTCCCGCGCCGCATCCTTTACTGTTTTAACGGATTTTTATAAAACTCACGGAATTCCGTATATCCTTCCGCATTCAACTGTTCCTTTTGGAACTTCTTGTTCTTATTCATCCGCGCCACGAGTACCTGCGTCCCGTCCCTGCGTTCCTCCTGTGCCTGCGCAATAATCCCGCAAAGCTCCTCTGTGGCAACCCCTTTTTCGATTAAATAAGCCACTTTCCGTTTTCCGTCCGGAACCGGAAAGCCGTTTTCCGTCATAAGCAGGATAATCCGCTCAAAGCCGATGGAAAACCCGCATGCCGGAACGTCTTTTCCCGTAAACCGTCCCACCATTTTGTCATAACGGCCGCCGCCTCCGCAGCTTCCGCCGAATTCCGGTATGGCAATCTCAAAAATGGTTCCCGTATAATAAGACATCCCCCTGACCAATGTGGGATCAAAAACAATTTCAAACTCCGAAGCCTTTGTGGCGCGCACGCTGGCAATGATTTCCCCAAGGTTCTGCGCCGTCTCCGCATCCAAAAATCCTTCCAAACGGTCCGCCAAAAAGGCAAGCCCGTCCGTACCCGTTTTCGACTCCATTGCCTTGAAAAGCTCCAGGTATTTTTCCGTGCTCTCCGGCGCAAACCCGCCTTCCGCAAGCTCCGCCGCCACACCGTTTAGTCCGATTTTATCCATCTTGTCCAAGGTAATGAAAACCTGGTCGTAAGACTCCTCCGGGAAACCGCTGTACGCCGCCATTGCCTTCAAAATTTTCCTGTCATTAATCCGGATTTGGAAATTCCGGAACCCCAGTTTTCCGAGCGTGGTGGTGGTCGCCAGTATTAATTCAATTTCCGCCAAATTCGAAGGCTCCCCGAGAATATCGATATCGCACTGCATAAACTGGCGGTAACGTCCTTTTTGGGGGCGGTCCGCACGCCATACGTTGCCGATCTGCAGCGCCTTAAACGGAGATGGAAGTTCATTGGCATGGTTGGAATAATAACGCACCAGCGGCACGGTTAAATCATAACGCAGCCCGCCGTCCACCAGGTCATCTTCCCCCTGCGCGGTTTCCAGGTTCAACTTCTCCCCGCGTTTCAGGATTTTAAAAATCAGTTTTTCGTTTTCCCCTCCCTGTTTGCTGCTTAAATTGGCAATATTCTCCACACAGGGGGTTTCTATCGGCGTAAAACCGAATTTCCCATAGGTTTCCTTAATGACGCCGATCACGTAATCCCTAAGCTGCATTTCCGCAGGCAGAATATCCTTCATGCCGGTAACCGGCTTTTTGCTAAGTGCCATAATTTGTTCTCCCATTTCCGTTTTTTATGCGTTTTTTATGCATTAATTAAGCATTTCCCATGCATTTCTTTTCCCTGACTATTTCCCGCATCGAAACGATTTTACACCTTTTGGCAGAGTTTTTCAACAATTATTCCTTGGAAGTTGGCTTTTCTTGTAATAAATTCTTGTAATAATCCGTTACCGCTCACTCCATCCGCAGCCTTTCCACAATACTCCGTTTCTCCAAATCCTTAAAACAAAAAAACGGGACAAGCACTGCAAATGCAACCAAAACGGGAGTGCAGACGGCTAACGGGAACAAGGTAAACCGGAACGTGGCAAATCCGCCTTCCACCATGGCACGCACAACAATCCCTACCGCAGCCGCACTGAGCGGATACGATACCGCTAGGGTAATTGCCGCATAAAAAAGTCCCTCGTACACCAACATCCCGCAAAGCTGCTTCTTTGTCATGCCCACGCTTTGGATTACGGCAAACTCCCGCCTGCGGGACAGGATGGCCGTCACCATGGAATTGATGAAGTTCAGCACGCCTACCATGGCAATAACGATACTGACGGCATTTCCCGTCACCGCAGCGGAACGGGTTTCCGCTTCATACTGTCCTGCCATGGTTTCCCGCGACGTAAGCGGCAGACTGCCGTCCACATCCCGCATATAGCCGTCCAGCCATTCCTGCACCGCCCCAAGATACCCGTCCTCCACATTGACATACAGTTTGCGGAGGGTATTTTCCGGCCAAAGGCGGCAAAAAACGTCCGAAGGAAGGATAAAGTGCAGTTCCATGGAATCCCCGGCTCCCTGCTCGGACGCCCCGCCGTCCACGGGATGCAGCGGAAAAACCACCGCCATTACGGTATAACGGTTTCCTTCCAATTCTATGGTACTTCCCACGGAAGGCGCCGGAAGTGCGGAACCTTCCTCCCTCTCCCCGACGGCGGGTCCCACTGCCAGCACATATCCGCCGCCGGCAAAGGCTTCCGCATCAAAGGAACCGTCCAACAGATATTCGGGCTGCGTAACCGCTTCCAATGGAATCCCGTCCATGCCAAACACAACCGCTTCCGCTTCCCTTTTGTCCACCGCCTCCCGGAACATTCCTGGTCCGTCCGCTTCATAACGGCCCCATCGATCCAGCACTTCCTGCGTATAATATCCTTTCAGGTTTTCCACCGTCTGCGCATCCATCTGCCAAGTAAACTGATGGGAATACAAATGCCCCGCATCTTCCACGCCGTCCATGGACTCCAACCGACCGGCCAGCCCGTCCCCCAGCGTCGTCCCCTGCGGGTCATAGCCGTGGATATAATCCGCGCTCGTGGCATCTTCCAGCGTAAAATCCGCAACCGTTAATTCCCCCAAATATTTTTCCATATCAAAAGAAACGTTTTTTGCGTAAAAACCGCTAAGCAGCACGAACCCTAAAGTCAGGGAAACAACGGCCGTAACCGTGCGCTTTTTATTGCGCCACAAATTCGCCCATGCCATTGCGGAAATTGCCGACAGGGAAGCGCTGCCCCTCCCCCGCTTTGTTTTTCGCATCCTGCCGTCCGCATCGCTCCGGCGCAGCGCTTCCACGGGGGATACCCTGCCCGCCAGCCGCGCCGGACGCAGACAGGAAACAAACACGGTAATCCCGGCAAAAACCGAAGAACCGGCAAAAATCACCGGATGCGGCGATACCCTGCCGCCGCCTCCCAATATCCCCGTAAACGCAGGCACAAGCACCAAACCCAAAAACCAGCCCGCCGCCAGTCCTGCCGGAATCCCGATGGCGCATAAACGGCCTGCCTGCCCGTACACCAGTTTTTTTAACTGCCGTGCCGTCATCCCAAGTGTTTTTAACTGACCGTAAAACCGCACATCCGCCGTAATGCTGATTTGGAAAATATTGTATATAATCAGATAGCCTGCCAAACATACCAGCGCCATGCCAAAATATGCCGGAAGCGTCATTTCCTGTGCGGCAGCCCCCATTTCCGACGCATATGCCAGGTTAATACCGTATTCCAGTCCTTCCAGCCCGGTATCCTTCAAAATCAAATCCATCGTGTTTTCTATATTTCCGTCACGGTACAGCGAAACCTGCGCCATGTACTGTCCGAGAATCCGTCCTTCCGTATTATAAACCCCGCCCGTCATACGGTCCGCATATTCCCGCCCGACCCACGCCATACCGGCATAGCCCGACTCATTTCCTTCCCAAATACCGCAAAGGGTAAAATCCGCCCGGATGTACTCCGCAGTCTCCTCCGTCAAATCCTTCCGCCATTCCAGCGTCACCCGCTCCCCTGTCTTAGCCGGAATTCCAAGCCGCCGTAACGTGATGGAATCCAGCGCCACCTCGTCCGCGTTTTCCGGCATCCGTCCGGTATCCGGGTAACTGAAGGAATGGCGCGCATAGCTTTCACTGCCCCAGCGTATTTCCACCTGATATCCCGCCAGCCCTTCGTTCTCCGCCAACCCTAAGACAATGCTTTCCCCCGTCTCCTTTACGTCCGGATGGGCATCCAGTCTCCGCACCTGCTCCGGGTCTATTTTTTTGAAAGACACCTGCGCATCATATCCGGTCTGCCGGAATGTCATCTCCACGAGATTCTCATTCATACTCTGTATCAGGGTAAATAAAGCGGTAAACATCAGGGTCGTCATGGTAATGGCAACCGCCGCAACCATATTTCTTCCCCTGTTTTGCCGGAACATGCGCGCGCTTAACAGTTTCACCGGATTTCGGTATCCCGCATCCTTTTTTGTTTTTGCTCCTGCTTTGTTTTCCATCACCGTGTCCCCCTTCCTTACTGCGGCACAATCCGCCCGTCCTCGATGCGGATGATGCGGTCTGCCATTCGGGCGATTTCCGGGTTATGGGTAATCATGACGATGGTTTGGCGAAACTCCCTGCCCGTCATCTTCAAAAGCCCGACGACATCATCGCCGGTCTTGCTGTCCAAATTCCCGGTTGGTTCGTCAGCGAGGACAATCGACGGTTTCCCTGCAAGGGCGCGTGCGATTGCCACCCTCTGCTGCTGCCCGCCCGACAGGTTATTCGGCAGGCTATCCAGCTTCTTTTCCAGTCCTAACAGCTTCACCACCTGCATGACAAATTCGGTATCCGCCTTACGCCCGTCCAAGGATATGGGGAAAATAATATTTTCCCATACGTTTAATACCGGCACAAGATTATAATTTTGGAAAATAAACCCAATCTGTTTGCGCCGGAAAACGGCCGCCTGTTCGCTGTTTAATTCCGCAAGAAGCGTATTCCCAATCCGGACGCTTCCCCCGCTTGGCGTATCCAGTCCCCCCAGCATGTTCAAAAGCGTGGATTTTCCTGATCCGGATGTCCCGATAATGGCGGTAAACTTCCCGCGCTCAATCTCAAGGTCCACACCGTCCAGCGCCCTCACCAGCGAATCTCCCTTTCCGTAATATTTTTTTAAACCGGCAGCTTTCAAAATTGCTTCCATAAGATATTCCCTCCTGTTCCATCACGTTTTTCCTTCTGCTGTCTCTATCCTATCAAACGAATATCTCATTCCGGGTACAGGAGCGTTACATTTTTGTACCTTTTGGAAATCAAACAGGGAAGGCATCTTCCCCGCCCGCCGCGCGCCCCGTGCGCCGCTTTAGGAACATCTTCAAAAACTTCCCTAATCCCCCCTCATCCGGTCATGCAGGCTGCCCCGCGTCACCCCATGCAGGCAGCCGAGAGGAACCGCCACGGCAAGCGCCGCGGATACCGTCACGAATACCCAAAGCGGCAGCGCGGAGAAAGTATAAACCGAACTCCACGACCCGGTCTTACGAATGATTTCCGGCATGGCAAAACAGTCAAACAAAAGGGTAACGGGTATCAGGATAACGGCGATGTACAGCGCATGGAATCCCCCTTCCAGCAGCACAAGACGCCTTAGCTGCCGGCGGTCCATGCCAAGGCTTTCGTACACCGCAAACTCCTCTTTCCGTCCCACCGTCTTAACCGCCAGCATGTTCACGAAGTTTAAAAGCGCAATCCCCGACAGCACCAGTCCCACCGCCAGTCCCGGCAGCACCATATTCAGGCGTGCCGCCCTGAAATTTAACCGGTATTCGCTGCGCCTTACGATACCCACGCCCCGGTTCAAACCCTGCCCGTATTCATCCAAATAAGTTTCAAACCCTGCCTGCCCGTCCGAATCAACCGTAACGGCGATCTGCCGGTAGCCCTGTCCGGGAAACAAACGGTCAAAAGCCTCCACCGGCATCAGGTATGCGATATGGAAATCCGCCTCCCTGCTGCCGGAACCATTCAGATACGAATCATCGTGCCCCACAGAGCCCATGACGGTAAATTCCCGGCCGCCAAGCTCCACCGTCTCCCCTGCCGCCTGGGTAGATACTCCCTCATGGTATGCGCCCGCCGCCAGAACATAATTCCCGGACGCAAAAGCGTTTTCATCAAAACCGCCGCTGGTAAACGGGGAATATTCCAGTACGTAATCCAAATAGGCCCCGTCCATGCCGATGACCAAACCCGTATATGTCCCTTCCCGTTCCAGCCGGTCCAGTCCCTCGCACCATTCCGGGTATCCCTTTTGGGTATCCCGCAGCGAACGTGTTCCGTCGTAAGACTGGTTATAATAATCCACAATACGTCGACGCAGCGGCCCGGAAGCCCTTAATGCAACCTCCCTGCTTTTTAAGACGCTGACCGAAACCACCTCCGGGCGGTTCCTCAATTCCTCCACGGTTTCTTCCGTCAGGCTGCGGCTTTTCTCGTTATACACCTGTTCCCGGACCTGCGCGGAACCGTCGGTCAGGCTGTAATCCCATGGGGACACCGCCGACAGGTACCGGTCTTCTTTCAGGCTCACATACCGAATCCATACGGAACTTAACAGAACTGCCGCAAGCAGCAGCCAAACCGCAGACAGCAGGGTACGGACTTTACTGCCTGCCAAAGTACGCAACGC
Source organism: uncultured Lachnospiraceae bacterium (assembly GCA_947653315.1). Taxonomy (GTDB): domain Bacteria; phylum Bacillota; class Clostridia; order Lachnospirales; family Lachnospiraceae; genus Kineothrix. Next base: position 5,092 of record CANTGP010000026.1, on the reverse strand, counting down.
CATCCGCACCAGGGTAAGATGCCCGTCCCCGCCATGCGGTCGGACAGGGAAGTCATCTTCCCCACCCGCCGCGCGCCCCATGCGCCGCCTTAGCGGTAACTTCCGCCGCACGGATTCGTACCTAAAAACGGAAGCAGGGGCGGAAACGGAACGCACTGCCTGCGCCGGCGTCCTGCCGGACAGGCGCAGCGAAGGCAGTAGGAAAGCGGGCAAAACCGTCAGGAACGTACCGAATGCCGCAGCCGCAAAAGGTTTCCACGACAGGAAGTAAAGGGCAGGATTCTCCTCCATACCGACAATCACCCGGCTTATAACGGGGACATACATGCCAAATCCAAGAGCCCAGCCGGGAAGCAGCCCAAGCAGCGCTACGGCGCTGCCCTGCTCCAAAAGCATCCGCCGAAGCTGCCTTGGCGTCATTCCCAAAGATTTTAACCCGGCAAAAAACAGGGCATCCCGCCCGGCCGATGCATGGGCAATACCGTATATCATCAGATAACCGCAAAGAACCACGGGCAGCACCGGACCGTAAAAAGGCATTGCCTGTTTCCTTGCCTGCTTCCTGCGTTCATCGTTATATTCCAAATTGGCGGTAAAGCCGCATTCCTCGATTCCCTGCTGCGCCAAAACGGCATCCGCCTGCGCCTCCAGGTTTTCCGGCCGGTGCAGGTTGACGCCGAGGGTCACGTTCGCCGCATTCCCGTACCCCGGCGCCAAATCCCCGGCAGTGTCTTGGGAAATCCACGCATATGCCCCTGCATAATTTGCCGACCCTGCCCACCATCCGCACAGACGGAACACGGAAATATGCTCCCTTCCGCCGACATCGGTCCACTGCAGCGTAACCGGAGCCCCCGTCCGGTGCAGTACCCCAAGGGAATCCATGGTAAACTCATCCAACGCAATTTCCCCGTATTCTTCCGGCATCCTCCCCTCCTCCGGAACCGACAGTACCGTTTCCGCATAAGGAATATCCGCCACCGCCAGTTCCACCGCCCGCTGTCCTATCATGGGATCGGAAATCCGTCCCACCGTATTTAACCGGACGGCGCTTTTGATTGCCGGATTTTGGAGCAGGACATCCGCCTGCTCCCCGGTCAGTCCGGTATAAAGAATGTGGCAGGCAGAGCCGTAATGGTACCGGTAACTGAGCAAAAAAGCCTGTTCCACCGAACTGCCGAGCAAAAAAGCAAAAGAATACAAGGCAGTAACCAATGCCGCCGCCAGCACGAAAAACAGGTTTTTCACACGGTGGAACCGGAATTCCCCCCATACCAGGGTACGGCAGATTTTCAGATTATTATTTGCCAGCATGCCGCCCACCCCCTATGTACAAATCCGGCCGTCTTCCATGCGCACGACCCGGTCCGCCATTTGCGCGATTTCCAGATTGTGCGTAATCATTACCAGCGTTTGGCGGTATGTCTCCGCCGAAAGTTTTAATAACCCAAGCACATTCTGACCGCTCTTGGAATCCAGATTTCCGGTCGGCTCGTCCGCCAAAATCACCGGCGGTTTTGCAGCCAATGCCCTGGCAATGGCCACCCGCTGCTGCCCGCCGCCGGAAAGTTCATGGGGATAAGCGTCCAGCCGTTCCCCCAAACGGAGCATTTGGATAATCTCCCGGAAAAAAACGCGGTCCGCACAAGCCCCGGCAAGGCTTAAGGGAAACAGGATGTTTTCCCGGACCGTCAGCGTGGGAATCAAATGAAAGTTCTGATAGACGAAACCGACCTTATTCCGGCGGAACAGCGCCAGTTCCTTTTCCTTAAGACCCGCCAGATTCCTGCCGTCCACAATGACTTCCCCTTCATCCGGCGTATCCAGTCCCCCCATCATGTTTAACAGGGTAGTCTTACCGGAACCGGATGCCCCGATAATGGCGGTAAACGACCCCTTTTCCACGGAAAGGTCAATGCCGTCCAGCGCCTTTACCGCACTTTCCCCCTTCCCGAACGTTTTCCTCAGATGACGCACCGTTATAATCTCCATGTCATTCTCCCCCGTCCATCCCTTCGCTTAACAGATATACCGTGAAAACAGTCCCTTCCCCCTCTTTCGATTTCACGCTGATATATCCTTTCTGCCTTGTTATGATTCCGTTCGCCAAATACAGCCCAAGCCCCACGCCTTCTTCGCCCGCCACCTCCGGCGCACGGTAAAAACGGCGGAAAACATCATGATAATGCTCCTTTGCAATTCCCGGTCCGGTATCCGCAATATCGATGCGGGTATAAAACTGCCACGGGCGTACCGTAACCGATACGCTGCCTCCCTCCGGCGTGTACTTCACCGCATTGTCCAAAATATTCCCGATGGCCTCCGCCGTCCATTTCGGATCATGCCACACCGTAACCTGCGGCTCGCACGCCACCGACAGACAAATCCCCTTCCGCTCCGCATTCCCCCATACGATACTCATTGCCCGCGCAATGGTATCCTCCAGCCTTTCCTCCGACGGATGCAGGAGAAAAGTACCGGTTTCCAGCCTTGACATTTTAATCAAAGACTGCATCAGGAAATCCAGCTTTTCCACCTGCGTTTCCATGGTGGCAAGGAACCGTTCCCTTTCCGTTTGCGTAAGCTGCGGTTTCCGCAGGATTCCGGTATATAATTTTATGTTTGCCACCGGCGTCTTGACCTGGTGGGAAATGTCGCTGACAAGCCCCTGCAGCGTCTCCTTATCCCGTTCCCCCTGCATCTTTCCTTCGCACATCATGTCATAATACTGCAGCAGCCTGCCCTGTACTTTGGTGGCAAGGGAATCCTCATAAGGGTGAAAATTCTCCGGCGTGCGCCCTGCCATAACCGCATCCAGCGTTGCACATATTTCATCCGCAAACCTGCCCACCCGATACCGCTCTGCCGCAGTCCAAAGTACCGCCAAAAGCGCGATGCCGCCGCAAACGGCAAGCACTCCGTACCGCACGGCTGCCTGCGGCACATTTTCCCACAGCAGCCAAAACAATACCGCCGCCAGAGCCGCCGCTGCCGCAAGAATCAGGACAGGCGCAAACCGGATACCCGTTTTCTTCATCGCTCCGTCCCCTTCCACAGATATCCCATGCCGCGCACCGTCTGTATGTAAACATGGGATTCGTCCTCAATTTTAGCCCGCAGGCGGTTCATGGTAACGGTCAGCGTATGGTCGTCAATAAAATTCCCCCCGCTGTCCCACAACCGTTCCAACAACACCTGCCTGGTTAAAATCTGTCCCGCATTTGTGGTCAGTGCGCGCAATAATTTATATTCGTTTGGCGTCATGGACAGCGTTTCGCTTCCCCGCACCGCACTCAACGCCCCAAAATCCAGCGTCAGAAAGCCGTCGCTCCACATCCTGTCCCCATGTTCCGCCTTCCCGGAGGCCGCATGGCGCAACGCCACCTCCACCCGGCAAAGTAAAACCTTCATGTGGAACGGTTTTGTCACATAATCCTCCGCCCCCAATCCAAACCCTTCCAGCACATCCCGCTCCAAATCATTTGCCGTAAGGAAAATGACAGGCAGTTCCGGATGTGACGCCTTTAATTCCCTGCAAAGCTCAAAGCCGTTCCCGTCAGGCAGGTTTACATCCAAAATTGCCAAATCAAAACGATCGCTTTTCAAAAGCTGTCTTGCCTTTTGGCAATGGTAAGCGGCAACGGTGAGATAACCGCTGCTGTCCAGTTCAAAACACAACCCTGCGCTTAAGGCAAGATCATCTTCCACCACTAATATTTTCATTGGTTTCCCTTCTGCCCCCTTCTGTTTCCGGCTTTGATTTTAACACGGAAAAACAGACCCGTCAATCGGTCGGGAAATACCCCCACGGAAATCAATTTTCGGTTTCCGCCCACCCTCCTGCTGCGGTTTGGCGCCGCCAGTAACCGGTAAGCCGGAAACCAACTCATGCAGTCAGGTAATTTTTCATCACCCGCAGCGCATTTTTTTCCAGCCGCGAAACCTGTGCCTGTGATATGCCGATAATCTCCGCCACTTCCATCTGCGTCTTTCCCTCAAAAAAACGCAGGGTAATGATTTCATGTTCCCTCTCCCCCAGCCGCTTCATCGCCTCGCTTAAGGACAGGTGCTCCACCCACGTCTCCTCCTTATTTTTCTTATCGCTGATTTGGTCCATCACGTACAGCGTATCCCCGCCGTCGGTGTATATCGGCTCATACAGACTCATGGGGTTTTGTATGGCATCCAGCGCATAGACGATATCCTCTTTGGAAATGCCGATTTCCGTGGCAATTTCATTAATGGTGGGTTCCTTTAAATTGCGCCTTGTCAGGTTTTCCTTGGCATAAATCGCCTTGTAAGCGGTATCCTTTAACGACCTGCTGACCCGTATGGAATTGTTGTCCCGCAAAAAACGCCGGATTTCCCCTATAATCATCGGAACCGCATAAGTGGAAAATTTCACGTTCAGTGTCGAATCGAAATTGTCAATTGCCTTAATCAGCCCGATACAGCCGATTTGGAACAAATCATCCACATTCTCGTTACTGGATGAAAAACGCTTGATTACACTCAATACAAGCCGCAGGTTGCCTTCAATATACTGCTCCCTCGCCGCCTTGTCCCCCTCCTCGATTTTGGAAAAAAGCTCCTCCTTTTCCGCATTCTTCAAAAGCGGAAGTTTGGAAGTATTCACCCCGCATATTTCAACCTTTCCCTGTGCCATCCTGACGCCTCCTGCATTCATTTCCATGATTTAATAAAAATGATTTACAGAAAGCGGTAAAATTATACATTCCATTTCCGCACAAAAAAACAAAACCCCGCAGCCACAAGTTCCTGTCACCCCGTCTCCCAAACCGCATACGATACTATATAATATATATATAAGAAACGGGATACACGGCCATGCTGTTTTCAGAATTAAAATGTAAATCCGTCATAAACCTAAAAGACTGCAAATGTTTGGGAAAGGTGGGCGATTTGGAGTTCGACGAATGCAGCGGACAAATCTGCGCCCTCATCATCCCCGGCGGCAACAAATTCTTCAATCTGTTTGACACCGAACCGGAATGCGTCATTCCTTATAAGAACATAAAGAAAATCGGTCCCGACATCATTATCGTGGACATCTGCTGCTAAACCGGGCATC
>CANTGP010000025.1 GCA_947653315.1 uncultured Lachnospiraceae bacterium | reverse complement strand
ATAGTCCATGTCAAAGCCTTTGCTGTTCACCAGGCTTCCCGTTCCGTCATAGATGTCCAAACGGTACCTCCCGTTTCCTTCGGTGTTCAGAAATACAAGCCCAACATACCGGTCGCTGTAAAAAATGCCTTGCACTTTTTCATTCAGGAAATTTTCCGCCGCACTTAAGGGTTTTTCATTCCCGGAAAAAAAGATAATGCGGTCATCCGACACCGCAAACACGGTATCACTGTTCATAAACCGTAAAAAAGGCACCACATTTCCCGGATAGTCATATCCGCTGACGAAACGGTCAGAAGACAGGTTTTGTCCCACTTCACCGAAATTATGGAAGGCGATGGAGGATTTCATGGTACCGCTGCCCACATAAAAATAGGATATGGCTAGCAGCTCCCCGCTCGGTGAAATACTGATGTCGATGGGATAACCCGTCTGCTCCATTGTCGTCTCGCTTTCCACCAGTTCATTTCCCGCCGCATCATACAGATGAATCCTTGTTACCCGTGCATCATCCAAAATAACCGCAACAATACCGTTCGCCGAAACGCGGAATCTGCGGATGGGAAGGTTTGTGGTAATCTCCCCCCGGCTTCCCGAAGCATCCATCACGTAAATAGTCCGCCCGTTATAGTCTCCGATTGCCACCACGGAACCGTTGATGTCTATCATCGGATTCTGCATTTCATACGTTTGGTTCCACAGCACCACGCCTCTGCCGTCCATGCAGTTGGCGCCGTCTTTACTGTAAGTAAGGATATTATTGCCTAACGGCAGGTAGGAAGATGCCGCCACCTTGGATACCGGCGTGGAGCTTATGACAACGCCTTCCGTATATTCCCTGTTCTGCCAGCCCACAACCGCCATCGCCGCAACTGCGGCCACCAATACGATTCCAAGGACGAACCGGTAAAAAATGGTCAGTTTGTGTCCCCTGATTCTTTCTTTATAATTAATATTGCGTCCCGTTCTCTCCCTTTTCCCTTTGGAACGCAGATACTCCCTGACACTTGCCATCTTGTCTCCATTTCCGTACTGCCTGTCCCGACGACCGGCACTTTATCCGCATGATTTTTTTATTTTAACATACTTAAAGAACGGCTTCAATTCTTTTCACAAGGGTTTCACAATTTCCGTTTTCTCCCCTGTCTGCCATGCGGGCTTCCAAGGGACATTACGGATTGTCCATCATTTCCCCGGCCAAAACTGCCGTTTGGATAAAGTCATTGAGCTTCTCAAAACCGTTAACCGTTGTCACCGCAATCGCACAAAAGACAATGAAAATGCAAAGAACCGCCATCCGTATCCAAAGAAAGGGAGAACGCACCTTCTCCCTATCCGCCCTTGATAACGCTACTAATTCCGCCGGTGTCTTCATGCCCGCTTCCTCCGGCTGCCCGGAATCCGTACTCATTGTTTTCCCGTTTCGTAACCGTAGCTGCTTTTCATAGCAGTCCCCCAGAAAATCCTTCATCTTTTCATCGGCATCGTAAAAAACATAATACCCTTCCAGCGTCTTCCCTTCTCCCCAATCATCAAGGACGATGGCGCCGGTTGCGGGATTTATGTATCCCAACCTGTTGTATTTTCCGCAGAACTTTTTTTCCGGACGGTCTTGTCCCGTTTGGCGGTATATTCCGTATATCAGGTAGGCCCGTGTCCTGCCTTCCCACTCTTTTCTTCCGTACAAAACGGTTTCCCCTCCGGGCTCCGTTTCTTCCTCCTCACAAATGGTCAGGTATTGGAGGACATAATCTTCCACATAAACCTTTTCCGTCTGTCCCACCGTCCCGACCAGCCTGACCGCTTTTGGCAGAGCCATACCCATCCCTCCTTTCCGGTGCCACCATTATACCACCTGCAGGGGAAATGTTTTTATCGCAATGTGTCGAGACGGACGCGCTTTTTTTCGACCCTCCGGTTTTAACGTTCATCCGTCGGGAAAACGGAAAATACCCGGTTTCCGGTTTACGGAATCCTCATTGCGCAACCCGGAACCGGTATACCGTAACGGTATCATACGCCCGCTCCGGCCCGAATACCGCCGAAGGGAATTCCGGCTCGTTTGCCGTATCCGGATAGTACTGGGTTTCCAGGCATAATCCCGTTCTTTTTGCGTAAACCGCTCCGTTTTTTCCGGTTTCTTCCGTTTGGAAATTGCCGGCATAAAACTGTACGCCGGGCAGGTCGGTATAGGTGTCCATCACCCTGCCGCTTGACGGTTCTTCCACCGTTGCAATCAGCCGCAGTTTGCCTTCCCCGCCGTCCAGTACCCAGTTGTGGTCGTAACCGCCTGCAAGATTAAGCTGTTCAAAATCCGCATCGATTTCATCCCCGATTCTTTTGGGTGAGGTAAAATCCATGGGCGTTCCCGCAACGGGGGCAATCTCCCCGGTAGGAATGGAGCCCGCCGCCGTGGGCGTGTAATTTGCCGCATGAAGGGTCAGGATATGGTCATAAATACTGCCTGCGTCATGCCCGGCCAAATTAAAATAACTATGGTTGGTCATATTTATGATGGTGCGCCTGTCACTGGTGGCATGGTAATGGATTTTTAACTCGTTTTCCCCGGTCAGGGTATAAGTTACCTGTACCTTCTTGTTACCCGGAAATCCCATCTCCCCGTCCGCGCCTTCCAATTCAAACGTTACGCAGTCCGCTCCCTCCGTTGCTTTCCAAACCCTCTTATGGTAACCAAGGTCTGCATGGCTGTGCAGGTTGTTCGGCCCGTCGTTCACATCCAACTGATAGGTCACGCCGTCCAGCGTAAACCGTGCATCCGCCACACGGTTGGCATTCGGCCCGATGGTCGCCCCGTAATTGGCGCCGTTTACATAATATCCGTCCAGATTATCATAGCCCAGTACTACATCTTCCGCTTTCCCGTTTTTATCCGGTACGAATAAACGGACCAAAATCGCGCCGTAGTTAATAACCTGTGCCTTCATGCCATTACCGTTTTCCAAACTGTACAGGAAAATCTGCGTACCGTCCTTCATAGTGTCAAATAGTGTTTTTTCTATTTTAATTCCGTTTTCTTCCATAATCTTCCCTCCCTATGCTTTACCGTTCCTACAGTTCCGTCCTGCCCTCCAATGCGCGCAGCAGGGTCACTTCGTCGATGTATTCCAAATCGCCGCCAACGGGAACCCCGCTGGCGATTCTCGTCACCCGGATTCCCGTCGGTTTAATCAGTTTTCCGATGTACATTGCCGTGGTCTCCCCCTCCAGGCTGGAATTTGTGGCAATGATGACTTCCCCGATTTCCCCTTCCAGGCGGGTCATCAGTTCTTTCAGCCGGATATCGCCCGGTCCTATCCCCAGCATGGGGGAGATAGCGCCGTGCAGCACATGGTATACGCCCGTATATTTGCCGGTCTTCTCATAAGCCGCAAGATCGCGGGTATTCTCCACCACCATAATCGTGCCGTGGTCCCTCTTTTCATTGGCACAGACCGGGCATAGCTCCTGGTCCGTGAGGGTGAAACACTCTCTGCAATACCTGACGTTCTCTTTCGCTTCCACGATAACCTTCGCCAACCGTTCCACCCGTTCTTTCGGCATGTTAATCAGATGGAACGCCAGTCTTTGCGCCGATTTTGCCCCGATTCCGGGAAGCCCTGCCAATTCGTCTATTAATTTATTAATGTGTCCGCTGTATAAATCCATCAGAAGGGAAAGCCTCCCCCAAGACCCAAGCCCCCGGTCATTTTATTCATGATTTCGGCATTTGCCTCATCCGCCTTGCGGAGCGCTTCCCCTGCCGCGGCAACAATTAAATCTTCCAGCATTTCGATATCTTCAGGATCCACGACTTCTTCGGAAAGTTTCACTTTCACGATTTCTTTTTTCCCCGTTACCGTCACTTCCACGGCGCCGCCTCCTGCCGCTGCCGTAAATTCCTTTGTTTCCATTTCCTTTTGGTTTTCTTCCATCTGACGCTGCATCCGCTGTGCCTGCTTCATCAGGTTATTCATGTTGCCCGGCATACCGCCCGGAAATCCGCCTCTTTTTGCCATGTTTCAATCCATCCTCCTATTATTCCGCACGGGAAAACCGTATCAGCATATTTTCCTGTCTTCCCTTCATTCTTCCTCGATTTCGATTTCCATGTGAATGATATCGCTTAAATCAATATAAGCCCCGTCAAACTCCCTGCCGCTTTCCACGCTCTGCACCTCGATTTCCATCTCTTTTTGGACGGACTCGGAAATCATGCGCTTAAGCTGTTCCTTATTTTCCTGGTTTTTTAAGTAGTCGGAAGCCACTCCGTCTTCCACCACAATCACCAGCCTGCCTTCGGCACCCAGGCTTAAACGGGCGCCTTTCATATAAGTTTTCATGGGCTGTGCCATGTCCGCCACGATAGCATTCCACCGCCCGACTACCGCCTTAACATCCTCCGGCACTGCCTTTGGCAGCTCCGCCTTGGGCGGAGCGGAAGGCTGCGCAGCTCCCTGCGGCATACCGGACGCCGCCCCGCCGCTTCCCTGCGCCGGGACTGCCACTACGCCGTTTTCCAGTTTTTTCTCCAAATCCCGCACGCGACCGAGCAGGGACTGCGTATCAGTCTCCATGCCCGGTCTGCACAGTTTAATCAGCGCTACTTCGATTAATATCCTCTTTTGCGACGCATAACGGATTTTTCCCGACAGCTCAGAGAATATTCGGATATAACGGATTACGGTGTCCATATCCGTCATTCCCGCTTCTTCCCTCAGTCTCGCAAGGTTCTCCGTGGATATGCCAATGACATCTTCGATACCGGAATCGCCGTCGGAACTTAACACTAAAAGAAGGTTGCGCAGATACCACGTAAAATCGCTGACAAACTGGGACAACTCCCTTCCCTGGATGACAATTTCCTCCAAAAGCCCGATGCAGCCCGTAACATCCGATGATAGCACCAGTTCAAGCAGCCTGCCAAACACCGCCGTATCCACGGCGCCAAGCACTTCCAGTGTCTTATCATACGTCAGTTCTTCTCCGTAATGGAAGGCAATGCACTGGTCCAAAAGGCTTAAGGCATCCCGCATGGAGCCGTCCGCCGTTTTGGCAATATAGCGCAGCGCTTTCTCCTCCGCCGCAACCCCCTCCTTCTGCATCAGTTCCCGCAGGCGGTCCGCAATGGTGTCTATGGTAATCCGTTTAAAGTCATACCGCTGGCACCGGGAGAGAATCGTCACCGGTATCTTATGCACTTCCGTCGTCGCCAGTATGAAAATGACATAAGACGGCGGTTCCTCCAATGTTTTTAACAATGCATTAAAAGCCCCTATGGAAAGCATATGAACTTCATCTATGATATAAACCTTATATTTCCCCTCCGCAGGGGAATATGCCACTTCTTCCACGATTTCGCGGATATTGTCCACGCCGTTGTTGGAGGCGGCGTCAATCTCAATGACGTTCATGCTTGCGCCCGATGCGATTGCCCTGCAAAGCGCACATTCCCCACAGGGGCTTCCCTCCGACGGGTTTTCGCAGTTCACGGCTTTCGCAAATAATTTCGCCACCGAAGTTTTTCCCGTTCCCCGCGTCCCGCAGAAAAGATATGCGTGTCCGATACGCCCTGCTTTTATTTGGTTCTTTAATGTGGTTACGATATGTTCCTGTCCCTTTACGCTTTCAAAATCCTGCGGACGGAACTTCCGGTACAACGCTGTATAAGACATCACAACCTCTTTCTAACCGTCAGTCGCCGAAACTGATGCCAAGCAGTTTCGCTTCCTTCACGATGCTGGCATCCGGCGCAACCATTTTCAGTTTGCCTGCCACTTCCTCTAACGGCACTTTCACGATTTCACGGTTTTTGTAACCTACCATGAACCCGTATTCGCCTTTTAAAATCATCCTGCCTGCCTCGGAACCGAGCCTGCTGGCAAATACCCTGTCATACGGACACGGACTGCCTCCCCTTTGGGTATGCCCCGGTACCGTCACCCGCACGTCATGTCCCGTTTTTTCCTGGATTCGCTGTGCGATTTCATAGGAAACGGAAGGGAACGGATAATTCTTCATTTTTTCCTTATATTCTTTCTTCGATAATTTCGCGTCTTCCTTGGAAATGGCGCCTTCCGCCACGGCAAGAATGGTAAATTTACTTCCGTTCCGGTCCCTTTCCTCTATCTTTTCGATCACCTTATCGATATCGTACGGAATCTCCGGAATCAGGATGATGTCGGCGCCGCCCGCCATTCCGGCATTCAGCGTCAGGTATCCTACTTTGTGTCCCATGACTTCCACAATGAATACCCTGCCATGGGAAGCCGCCGTGGTATGGATGCAGTCGATGGCGTCCGTCGCGATATTCACCGCGCTTTGGAAGCCGAACGTCATATCCGTTCCCCACAGATCGTTATCTATCGTCTTAGGCAGCGTCACCACATTCAGACCTTCGCTGCGCAGCAGGTTCGCCGTCTTGTGGGTTCCGTTTCCGCCGAGGATGACAAGGCAGTCCAAGCGGAGTTTGTAATAATTCTGTTTCATCGCTTCCACTTTGTCCAGCCCGTTTTCATCCGGCTCGCGGATCAGCTTAAACGGCGTCCTGGAACTTCCGAGTATGGTACCGCCCTTTGTCAGCACGCCGGAAAAATCATAGCCTGTCAGCATACGGAAATTCCCGTAAATCAAGCCTTTATAACCTTCCAGGAAACCGTAAATCTCCACTTCCTCCCCGCTGTTAAAAAGGCATTTTGCCACTCCGCGCATTGCCGCATTCAATGCCTGACAGTCGCCGCCGCTGGTTAACATTCCTATTCTTTTCATTTGCCGCCCTCCTAAAACTATATTTGGCTTGGAATAAGCCCTTTTTCTTCTCTCCCATTCATTATATAATAATTTACTTTTTATCACAACCAAGTTTTATGATATCGTAAAATGAAAATTTTCTGCTTATTATGTCTTGCCAAAATCCAAAACATACGTTAAAATAGACTCTGTCAGTTTTGAAACGGAGACGTATCGAAGTGGTCATAACGGGGCGCACTCGAAATGCGTTTGTCCTTCGGGGCACGAGGGTTCGAATCCCTCCGTCTCCGCGCAAAAGCCCTGCGGGGGTTCGTATGAAAGCATACGGACCCCCGCAGGGCTTTTTTGGGCTATTTCATTCTTTCCGCCAGCAATTTTGCATACAGTTTTGCGGTTATCTTTACCGCTTCCGGCCGGACACGGAAATGCGGACTATGCAGGGGCGCTCCTTTTCCCGTACCGATTTTCAAATAAAGACTTTTTGCCTTTCCTTCCCTTCCCGCATATTTACTGAAATCCTCTCCCACCATCGCAGGAGGAAGGGGAATAAGCCTGACCGGTTCCCGGCGCAGGATACTCTCCGCAAAGATACACAATTCCCCGTCATTTACAACCGCATCCGGTCCGTCATACCATTCCAAATCGGTTTTTATGCCGTTTTTACCATTCCATCCGTCAACAATCCCATGGATATCCTGCCTGATCCGCTTTCGGTCCGCCGCTTCCAATGTCCGCACCGTTCCTTCCAAATATGCCTGCTGCGGAATAATATTCCATGTATTCCCTGCTTCCACATGGGTCACGGAAACTACCCGGCCATGTCCCCCATCCGCACGATTCCCTGTTATTCCATAAATGCCGTTTACCAATTCCGTCAAAACAGGAATGGGATTCCGTCCCAGCCACGGCGTAGCTCCATGGCACCCTTTTCCCCAAATACGGACGGCAAAGCGGTCCACCGCCGCCATCACACTTCCTTCCACACAGGATATTTCCCCTACTTCAAGGGAAGGCTCCGCATGAAACCCGTAAAATTCCTCCACACCGTCCAAAATCCCGGTACGCAGGATTTCCTCCGCCCCACCGGCCACTTCCTCCGCCGGCTGGAAAACAAAATACACATCTCCGCAGAGTTTTTCCCTTTTCCCCTGCAGCAGCACTGCCGTATACAATACCGCCGTTATATGGAAATCATGTCCGCAGGCATGCATCTTTCCCTCCTTTTCCGAGGCATACTCCAATCCCGTCTCCTCAGTTACCGGCAAGGCATCCATATCGGACCTTAGGCATATGGATTTTCCTTTCCGGTTTCCCCGGATAACGGCAACGATACCTGTCTTCAACCCGGACGGAATGATTTCAATATGGTATCTTTCCAAAACTTCCTTTATCTTCGCGCCCGTCTCCACTTCCCCATAACCAAGTTCCGGATGTCTGTGGAACCACCGGAACAAAGCAATCCATTCATCATCCGTTTCCATAACTTCCCTCCTGCTGCCGTTTATATATAAGTTTATATATAATAATCAATTTCCCGTAAAACCCTTCTTAAGAACTGCCTTGTCCGCTCCTCTTTCGGACACGTCAGTACTTCCTGCGGCGTACCTTTCTCCACCACGGTACCGCCATCCATGAAATATACCCAATCCGCCACTTCTTTGGCAAAAGACATCTCATGGGTAACAATAACCATGGTGGTTCCTTCTTCTGCCAGCTTCTTCATAACAGTCAGTACATCCCCAATCAGTTCCGGATCCAGCGCCGATGTCGGTTCATCAAAAAAAATCACTTTCGGGTTGGCGGCAACCGCCCTCGCAATTCCAACCCTCTGCTGCTGTCCCCCCGAAAGCTGCTGCGGATAGTAGTCATACCGGTCGGAAAGCCCTACCTTATCCAGCGCCTTTTTCCCGATTTCATCCGCCTGCTTCTTCGGAATCTTCCTGCCCGCCACCAACCCTTCGGTTACGTTTTCCAAGGCCGTTTTATTCAGAAACAAATTATAATTTTGGAAAACAAATCCCGTATGCAGTCTGGCTTCACGGATTTCCCGCTTTTGCGCCTTTGCCAAATCCACGCTCATGCCGTCCAAAACCAATGTACCTTTATCCGCCTTTTCCAAGAAATTCATGCACCGGAGCAGGGTCGTCTTCCCTGACCCGCTCGGTCCCAAAATTACGACCACATCCCCTTTGCCGACCTCGATATCAACGCCCTTTAGCACCTCCGTTCCATGAAACGCCTTATGGACATTCTTTACTTCCAGCATATTACACCTCCGCGTCCCGTCACGGGTTTCCCCGTCATCCTTCCGGCCTTGTCCAGTCTTTTTTCCCCGTACTTTTGCAGTTTCGTCAGCACCGTACACATCATCAGGTATATGAAACCGACTTCACAGTACAGGGCAAACGGCTCGTAAGTCCTTGCCGCAATCCGTTGTGTCGCCATAAACATTTCCAATACCGTAATATTTGCGGCAAGGGAGGTATCTTTCACGAGCCCGATCAGGGAATTAAACAGACCCGGAAAAGCCACCTTTAACGCCTGAGGCAATACAATCCGTCCCATAATCTGGAAATAATCCAACCCGGCACAGTATCCGGCTTCCATCTGTCCTTTTGGGACGGAAAGAATGGCTGCCCGCAGCGTTTCCGAGGCATATGCCCCCACGTTAATGGAGAAAGCCATGACCGCGGCCGGAAAAGCATCCAACAGGATTCCCATTGACGGCAATCCGTAAAATATAATATACAACTGTACTAACAGCGGCGTTCCCCTGATCATCCACACATAGAACCTTGCCGCCTTCCGCAGTCCCTTCACTTCCGCCGCCTGTACCAACGCCGCCGCCAATGCAATAAGCATGCCGATGGCAAACGATAATATGGTCAGCGGAATGGTCGTAATAATTCCCGGCAGCAATATCTGCCCAAAGGAACGGGTCAAAATCCCAAGCAATCGTTCCGTCATACGCTTTCTCCTTACCTTTTCCTCTTAGTTTCTTTCCTTTCCGTACCGCGCCAATCACAAATTATTCCTGCGTAATATCCACGCCGAAATATTTCAGGGAAAGCTCCGTCAATGTTCCTTCTTCCTTCAATTCCAACACCGCCCGGTTAACGGCTTCATACAGGGAAGTTTCCCCTTTCCGCACCGGAATTCCCACAACGGAAGGATCTCCCGACAATGCCACTTTCTTAATCGGCGCATCCGGCTTCTGCTTCAGGTAATCATACAGGGCGACTTCCGAATTAATGGTAAGGTCCGCCCGTCCGCTGGCAATTAATTCAATGGACTGCTCAAATCCGTCCACCCCCACCAGTTGTGCACCGTATTCTTCCGCCGTCTGTCCCCAATTGCTTGTCAAGGTCTGTGCGCTTTTCTTTCCTGCAATGTCTCCAAAAGAGGTAATATCCTCATTATCCCTGTGTACAATCAATGCGCCGTGAATATAAGTATACGGTTCCGAAAAGTCATATTTCTCCAGCCGTTCCTCCGAAATACCCACCTGGTTTGCAATGATATCAAACCGTCCGGCATCCAAACCCGCAATCATCGCATCCCATTTCGTTTCCACAAATTCCGCCTTTACCCCAAGTTTCCGTGCAACCAGTTCCGCTACTTCCACATCGAATCCCGTCAGGCTGCCGTCTTCCGCATGATAGCTGTACGGGGCATACGTCCCCTCCGTTCCCACCTTAAGTACGCCTGCTTCCCGCACCCTGGCAAGCGAATCATCGGAAACCGTTTCCGGCTGTTTTTCCGAAACCGGTGTTTCCGTTCCTGCCACGCCTTCTGCCACATTCTCCGTCCGTTCCCCGGCAGCGGCTTCTGCCTGCGGTATGTTTCCGCATCCTGTCAGTCCCGCCGCCGTAACTACCGCCGCAAAAATAATTCCTGTCCAATTTATCTTTTTCATATTTTTTCTCCTCATTTTCTTATTCCGTTTTTGTAAAATGTTCCATGTAAATGCCGCTTTTATCTTTTTGCCTTCCGCAATGCCTGCTCCAAATCTTCCAACAGGTCCCCGGCATCTTCAATTCCGATTGCAAGCCGAAGCAAATTCTGCCTGATTCCTATTTTTTCCTGCAGTTCCCTTTCATACGATTCGTGGGTCATGGTCGCCGGTTTGCAGATCAGGGACTCCACACCGCCGAGACTGACCGTAAACCCAAACAGCTTCAGGCTGTTTACAAAAGCCTGCAGATCATATCCTTCTTCCCGGAACAGAAACGACAGTACGCCGCCGTCTCCCGATGCCTGTTTTTTATGTAATTCATATCCCGGATTGCTTTTCAGTCCCGGATAAAATACCCGTTCCGCCGCATCATGGTTCTCCAAATATTCCGCTATCCTCCGCGCATTATATTGATGTCTGTCCAACCGCACTCCCAAAGTCTTGATTCCCCTTGCCAGCAAAAAAGAATCAAAGGGGCTAAGGACGCCTCCCGTTGTATTTTGGAAAAATTTCAGTTTTGCATATAAGGCATCATCGTTCAGCACCACCAGTCCTGCCAGCAGATCCGAATGGCCCGCATAATATTTGGTTGCGGAATATACCACAAGGTCTGCCCCCAATTCCAAAGGTCTTTGAAAATAGGAAGTCATAAAAGTATTGTCCACCGCTACAAGAATCCCATGCTTCTTTGCTTCTTCGGCTATCTTCCTTATATCCGTAATTTCCAGCAGGGGATTGGACGGCGTTTCCACGAAAATGAGCTTTACGTCTTCACCAATCCGGTCAAAATCATAGTCATTCAGGCTATCCACCACTTCATATTGAATCCCCCTTTTTTCAAACAGGTTGGATACAAATCTCCAGGTTCCGCCGTACACATTATTATTCAGTAAGACTTTATCTCCTTTATCAAGCAGATCAAATACATTAGCGGTGGCTGCCATTCCCGTTGCATACGCCAAACCGTATTTTGCCCCTTCCAAGTCTGCCGCAAGTTTCTCCACGGAAGCCCTCGTGGGATTTGCCCCCCTGGAATAAACAAATTCCTTAAAATGTTCCACGTCATCCTGTACAAACGTGGAGGATAAATAAAGCGGATAATTTACGGCCCCCTTTCCGCTGTCATCCTGTCTTCCCCCATGTATCGCCGTTGTTTGATATTTCATCTTTCTCCTCCTGTTCCCGTGCGCCGCCTTGGCGGCATATTCCTTTGCACAGGGCTGTGCAATCGAGTAGGGGAAAATTTTTCCCCTACTCGCGCGCCGGGCACCCGCCAGCTTCGCTGGCATCTTCCTTGGGGTGCCCGTGTGCATAAAAAAAGCAGATACACGAATGGGTACCCGCACACTTAACCTTTTTCCACTGCCTGCTTTTTCCAATTCCGTTAAGTATCAGATTCTCATACGCATATAACAATAAACCGCCGGCATGTTCCACATGCCGCAGCACATTCCTTTATTCTTACGGTTCTTATCCATTTTCTTCATCATACTGTTCCCTCCATTTCATATTATTTTGATATGAATACTATAATATTAATTTTACCATTTGTCAACACTTTTTCTAATTTTTTCAAAAAGATGGGGAACAATACAGTATCAGGGCCGGAATTTAATCGAGTAAGGAAAGGTTTTTCTCCCCTACTCGCCGCGCGCCCCGTGCGCCGCCTTAGCGGCATATTCCTCTGCACGGGGCTGCGCATAAAATAAGCACCAAATGACGCCACAGGATCATTTGGTGCTTTCTTCAATCTAAAATTATGTTCCTATAAAAATCCGTTACATCATCCCATCCTTAATCACATGATGGTCACGCAGCACCTTTTCCACCACGGTTCCCTTTACCACATGCAAAACCGGTTTCTTCAATGCGTTTAACGGTCCCGGCAGTTCGATTTCCAATGGGGATTTGCCGTCCATCAGCTTCACGCTGCTTTCCAAAAGTTCGCGGATGTCATAGACGCTGCCCCATACTTCCGGCACGCCCCTGTCCACGCCCAGCAGCCCGTACACGGCTTCCATGGCGGTCCTGACCGAATATTCCGTGGTAAATACCGTATCCCGCGGCGTTTCCGCAAACTGTCCGAGGAATGCGAAATTCACGCAGCCGTCCGGGATCACGTCGGGACGGTCACCTTTTGTCCTCGGCATAAAGAATGCCGTTATATAAGGCATCATGGTAGGAACACACACGGCGCTGTTTTCCGCCAAATCCGGAATTTCATCTTCCGGTACGCCCAAATGGTACAGCCATTCTTCCGTAATCTCTTTACCGGTACATTCCTTCATCGGTTTCTTTATAAAATCACCGGGCACATCGGTAAACAGGCCGTATACCCATACGCATACCTTATCCTTATCCTGCTCCTTGAACTGTCCCTGGCGGTTAATGGTCCAGCTCAACAGCCAACTGGAATCCTGGCAGCTTACAATGCCGCCTGTTACTACCCTTCCGCTCTTAGGGTCACGTTTGCAGATATTGGTGATATAGGGAAGGATTTTGTCGTCCAATGTGGTAACGGTGGCGGATTCCCAGTTCGTCTTTGCCACGTCGGAGCAGAATTTCTCCGGGTGTCCGAATGCTTCATCCTGTTTGGCAATATTTTTCCACAAACTCCAGCAACCGCTGGTCCTGACTTCCGCATCCCCGTTTGGCGCATGGTTCTGGTCCCCATATACCGTTCCTTCCGTACAGCTTCCGTTTGTTACGAATACAAGGTCGTTTTCGGTAAGCGTAATCCCTTTTTCCACGCCTTTTACTTTGCACTCAATTGCCTTCGCTACCTTCTTTCCTTCCTTAATATCAAATATGACATTCGTCACTTCCGTACCGAACTGAAAATCAATCCCTGCCGCTTCCAAATACTTCTGCATCGGAAGGATTAAAGATTCATACTGGTTGTACTTCGTGAACTTTAAGGCGCTGAAATCCGGCAACCCGGCAATATGGTGGATAAACCTTTGGAAATAGAGCTTCATTTCCAGGGCGCTGTGCCAGTTTTCAAAGGCAAACATGGTTCTCCAGTATAACCAAAACGTGGAATCAAATACTTCTTCGTCAAAAACATCCTCAATGGTCTTATCATACAGGTCTTCATCCTTTGTCATGAACAGCTTCATGATTTCCATGCAGCCTTTCTGGCTCAGGTTAAACTTACCGTCCGTATGGGCATCTTCCCCGCGGTTTACGGTAGCGCGGCACAGGGAATAATTCGGGTCTTCCTTGTTCAGCCAGTAATATTCATCCAACACCGATACTCCCGGCGTCTCCAAAGACGGGATACTGCGGAACAAATCCCACAGGCATTCAAAGTGGTTTTCCATCTCGCGCCCGCCGCGCATCACATAGCCCCTTGTTGTATCGTAGATGCCGTCGCAGGCTCCCCCCGCAATGTCCATGGCTTCCAAAATATGGATATGGGAGCCGGGCATTTGTCCGTCCCTAACGAGGAAACATGCCGCCGCCAGGGATGCCAGTCCGCTTCCCACAAGATACGCGTTTTTGTCTTCCACGCCTTCCGGCTTCCTCGGTTTGGCAAAAGCCTCATAGTTGCCGTTTGTATAGTAAATTCCTTTGCCGTTTTTTTCGTTTTTCCCTAACTCGGTATTACGGTATTCTTCGCGTCTTACGGATTCCGCGGCCTTTTTTTCCGCCTTTTTTTTCATTTTCTTTCCGTGATTCTTTGC
The DNA here is from genome assembly GCA_947653315.1 of uncultured Lachnospiraceae bacterium. Classification (GTDB taxonomy): domain Bacteria; phylum Bacillota; class Clostridia; order Lachnospirales; family Lachnospiraceae; genus Kineothrix. The sequence goes on along the minus strand of CANTGP010000025.1, from coordinate 435 downwards.
CGCGATTGCCGCCGCTCCGGCCCCTGCCGCGATTGCCGCCACACCGATTCCGATATTTTTCTTACTTGCCATAATGATATGCCACCTTTCTTTTCCTAATTACCTAATCACTGAACCCTTTCTGCATTTACCGGGTTTGGTTTTTATGTTTTTCTTGTTCCATGTGCCATATCATATCCTGTGTGGGATTATTTTTCCATTTACAAAACGGACAAAATGATAAAAAACTTATCAAAGACTTCGTTTTGATTAATGATTGGGAAAGTTCCAAAATAGACGTTATGATTGTTTTCTTTCGTAACTATCCGGTCTGAAATGTTATGTTCGGACGCGGACGCACGGGCAGGAGTTTTTTTGCGGGCAGCGGCAGCGGGGTTGCCTGTCCCGGTTTTCCGTGCACTTTTTCCGGCTGGGAGTTTCTAAGCAGAATGGTAT